>JAJYGU010000146.1 GCA_021784975.1 Planctomycetota bacterium | reverse complement strand
TGCTCGCAGCAGAAGTAGTAAACTTGACCTTCCCGCTCTGCTTTGAGCCCCGAGGACTCGTCAACCGTCATTCCACAAATAGGGTCTTTGGCCATAGCTTGCGCCCTCCCATGCTTGCATCCCGCCTGCACCGATGTGCCCGGCCAACCGCATTTTACGCAGATTGAAAGTTTTTGGGTACGGACTGGAGAACCAATTAGATGGTTTGCTTCGGCGCACACACGGGTGTAAAATCGATTGCTATCTAAAGGGCGCCCTTTTCTTCGGACAGCCACTTTGCCAGCCCTGAGATGGCAGGTGAGTTGAGCTTATGTCGAGACCCGTTCCGGTTCGCGCCAGCGAGATCGTCCAGCAATTCTGCCAGCAGCTTGACGACCGGCAACCCTCCGCCTTGCAAGAGGCTGAACGTCTGGTCCGCGAGACGGAAAGACAGTGCGAGCGGCTTCAACGAGAAAACCAGGAGCTGCGCAAGATCCAACGGCAGCTCGAGGCCTACAAGGACCGCTACGTAGACCTGTACGACTTCGCCCCGCTGGGCTACGCCACCCTGGACGGCGAGGGCTTCGTGCAGGAAATCAACCTGGCCGGGGCCCAGTTGCTCGGCGCCGAACGGGATGCGCTGATCGGCTATGCGCTGGGCGACTACGTGGCGGCGGAAGACCAGAAGGCCTTTCTGGACCACGTCGGGCAGTGCCTCGAGCAGCGCCGCGAAGTTACCTGCGAATTGCGTCTGCTGGCCAAGGACGGTCGCCCCATCGCCACCCAGTTGCACAGCATCCCCATCGAAGGCCCGCAGAACGAGCTGTTCTGCAAGACCGCGTTCACCGACATCAGCGAGCGCAAGAAGATGGAGGAGGCCGTTCGCCAATCACGGGCCTTCTTGCAGATGGTCATCGATGCGATCCCCGACACGCTGCTGGTGATCGGCCGGGACTACCGCATCTCGCTGGCCAATCGGGCTGCCCGCAAGCTGGCCGGCGGGGCCGATCCAACTGCCTGCCTGACCTGCTACCAGCTCTCGCACCATCGGGAACTTCCCTGCGAGGGGCAGAATGAGCCTTGCCCGTTGAGCCAGGTCATCGCCACCAAGCAGCCGCTCACGGTTCTACACACTCATTACGACGCCGACGGCAACGAAGTGCTGGTGGAGGTCAGCGCCGCTCCGGTCTTCGATGAGGCCGGAGAAGTGAGCCATATCATAGAGGCCTGCCGGCCGATCAGCGATCCCAAACGGATCGCCGCCGATATCGCTTACGGTCTCCGCGGCCCGGTGTCGGTGCTGCGCCAGGCCGCCGATTACCTCAGGCCCGGCGTGGCAGACCCGGCCAAGCGGGCCGAATACTTCGAGGTGATCGAAGAGCAAATCGAGGCCATCGACCGGATCGCGGCCGACGTTATGGAAACGGCGCATCCCAACCAAGGTACGGGTTCCCCCTGATGATGCGTCCGCGAGGAATTCGATTCCGGCTGCTGGTGGCCGTCAACACGGTCATGGCCGTGTCCCTGGTGGTGTTTCTGCTGGTCGACTACCGCCGCGAGGTCGCTGCCCGCGTGGCCCAAAGGCATGTCGCCCTGGATGAAGAGGCAAAGACCTTGCTGCCGGCCATCGTGCGGCTGCGACCCCACGGCGTTCAGGCGGTCCAGGAATACGTGGACACCGCTTGCGGGCAGATGCAGGATGCCGCATCGCCGGGGCATCACATCGCGGTTCGCCTGGACGGAACCGTCTTGCAGGCCAGGGCCCATGCTCGCCAGTCGTCCCAGATGTTTGCCGCCATGCAGGCCGCGGCACGATCGCCGACGCACCAATTTCAGGTCGGTGATGAAGCACTGGTGGTCGGTAGCGACCAAGCGGGCGACACCAGCGTCTACGTATCGGAATACTTGACCGATATCCACCGCTCAGCCGCGAGCTGGTTTGGCCGGCTGGTGGGAATCGTCGCCATGACGGCCGTGGCCACCGCGGTAGTCAACCTGGTTTTCGTCCGCATGGCCGCCAAGCCAATGGAGAAATTAGCCGAGACGGTGCGCCAAATCGCTCAGGGCCGACTCGGAGTTCAGGCCGGGCCCTTCAAGGCGGCGGAACTGGATTATCTGGCGGCCGAAATCAATTTCATGAGCACGGCTCTGGCCGAGGTGGACCAGCAACGCCACCAGGAAATGGCCAAGGCGCGGCAGATTCAAGATCATCTTCTGCCGCGGGAGGTCCGCATCCCCGGTCTGTCGGTGGCACACTTCTATCAGCCGGCGGTCGAGGTCGCCGGCGACTACTACGATATGGTGGCCCTGCCGGACAACAGTTGGTTGCTGTGCATCGCGGACGTAACCGGGCATGGAGTGCCGGCGGCCATGACTGCCGCCGCGCTGAAGGCCCTGCTTCTGCACGCCGTCGAGCACCATTCCGCCCCAAACCAGATCCTCCATTTTATCAACGACCGGTTTTCCGCCTTTTCTCTGCGCGGCGACTTTGCCACCATGCTGTTGGTACGCTGGCTCCCCGCGGCCGCCAGGTTGGAATACGCCAGCGCCGGCCACGGTAACGCCTGGCGGCTATCGGCCGATGGCGACGCCACCGGCGAATTACCGTCCACCGGGATACCGTTGGGAGTGCAAGCCGACGCCAACTGGGACCTTGAGACCATTCCAGTCACTCGCGGAGAGCGGTTACTCCTGGTGACTGACGGCGTGACGGAGGCCTTCGACCCAGAGGGAGAGCAATTCGGCTGGGACCGCGTCACTACGCTGCTGAAGCAGTGCAAAGACGTATCGGTGGCGGAGCTGGTACGGAGGATTGACGAGGCGTTGATTGCCCACCGGCAAAGCACCGCCACCACTGACGACTGCACGGTGGTTGCGGTGGATTTCGTGGTTTGAATCTACAAATGGGTGAGTTTCTTGAGAAACTGGCGAAGCAGGCAAGAATAGGGCGATTTCGGATTGCCTGGCTCTCTGAGGCTCCCGCGGTACAATGGACACATAAGTATTGGGACGCGGCGCCAGGCGAACTCGCAATTCGTTGGAGGTTTCCGAACTTTGGATGGTCTCTCGCGCACAACCGAAGCCGACCGAGCCCCGATGATCAAACGTCCGCGCAGCACAATTCTCAAGCCGCGGGCGATATGGCAGAGTCTGGCAGTGCAGGCGGTTCTTGGACTATTGTTCGGCTACGTCGTCCTGCACCCAGTGTCGATGTTGATCGTCCGGTCGTTGAGCCCCGGCGCCTCGGCTATGCCGGATATGGCGGTGTCGGAGGGATTCTTGGCCCCCATCGCCCATTCGTTCACGCTGGCACACTTGGCCATGGGGCTGGTCTTCGGCATTTTGTCAGCCATCATCGCCACCTTGTACGGCTACCACCGCCTGACGATCAGCGTTCAGCGTGACCGCCTGGCGGAAGAGTTGGCCCGCAACGAAAAGCTGTGCGTCGAGCTGGCCGGGCAGGCGGAGCGACTGGCCCGGCAGAACGACGAGTTGGCCAGGCTGGAACTGGCCAACCGGCGGACGACCCAATTCATGGCCCACGATTTCAAGACCTCGTTGAACTGCATCAGCGGCTTCTCGAAGCAGTTGTTGGAGCGGCCGGAACTGCAAGCCGACTCGGAGGTAAGCCACGCGCTGGCCTGCATCCGCCGCCAGGCCCACCGGGTGATGGGTAGCGTTGCCGATCTCCTGCAAGTTGCCCGCGTACGGGAGCGCGGGGCGCCCGCGACGGAGGCGGTTTCGGTGGCGGAGGTGCTGCGGGAGGCGCTGAGCGATTTCTCGCTGCCGGACGAGGTCCGGCAGGTTGCCCTGGGCGACCAATATGCCCGCTGCCCGGCATTGCGGGCTAATCGCTCGCTGCTGCGCCGCGTGCTTTGCAACCTGGTCTCGAACGCCATTCGGCACAACAAACCGGGGACCCACGTTTGGCTGGACGCCCGGCTTGACCAGGCCCGTGGCGAGGTCGTCTTCACCTGTCGCGACGATGGCGAGGGAGTTCCCACGGAGCTGTTGGCTTCGCTGTTTGGCGAGTTCACCGCCGGCAGCACGGTTTCAGGCGAGTCCACCGGCCTCGGCCTGGCGTTTTGCAAGACGGCGGTCCAGTCGCAGGGCGGCCGCATCTGGTGCGAAAACTTGCCGCAAGGCTGTCAGTTTTGCTTTACCATCCCACTAGGTTTTGTCGGAAAACGGCTAATGACACGTTAAGCGAAGGTATCGGTGGATGAAAGCCATTTTGAGCATGCCGGCGAAGTTCTTGGCGGTTTTCTCGAATCGCGTGAAGATTCGTCGGTTCTCCTTCAACCAGCCGATTAACC
>JAJYGU010000160.1 GCA_021784975.1 Planctomycetota bacterium | reverse complement strand
GCAGGAAGAACTGGATCACCGCGAGGCCGAATTGAACTCCCTGGCGGCCCGCTTGGAGTCTGACGCCCGCTCGGCGCGGCTGTGGCTGAACGAACGCGAAGCGGAGCTGGCCTCGCGCAGCGACGAACTGGCCGGCCAGCAAGCCCGCTTGGCCGGGCAGCAGCAGATGGTCGCACAAGAGCGTCGCGCCGCGGAAGCTCGCGTGGAACAGCTTCGACAACAGGTGCTCGACCAACGGCGTCGCCACGAGGAAGCCCAAGCGGAGCCGATGCGACACCAGTCGGCGGCCAGAGGCCTCGATCCGGCGGACCGCGAGCCAGCCCTTCGCCCGGCGACGGAATTTTTTCAAGCCCGCCAGCGCCAGTTCGACGCGGCCGAATCAGGCATCGCCCTGGCCCAGGCTGATATTCAGCGGGTCCGCGAGGAATTGTTAGCGGAGCGTCGAGCGTTCGAGGAGGAGGTTGTGGCCGCCCGCCGCCAGTTGGCCGATCAGCGGCGTCAGGCTTTGACCGAGCTAGAAGAGCAGCGCCGGGCGGTCCAGCGTCGCGGCGAACATGTCGACCGCTGTCGGGCGGCGCTAGGGCAAGTGCATGCCGAGTTGCAGCGTGTGCAACGTGAAACCCTTGAAGTCCGCCTGGCTACCGAAGAGCTCTGGACACAGCTTTCCGGAGCCGCCCCGCCGGCGGCGTTAACCCGCGGCTTGGGGCGGATTCGCGCCCGGCTGGCGGAACATCACCGGCAGGCAGAGGCCGAGTTGGCTGAGCGCAAGGCCGAACTGCAAGGCCTCCATCTGGAGCTGACCGAGCAACACGCCAACGTGTCGCGAAGAAAGCGGCGCCTGGAGGAATGGATCGCGCGTCAGCGCGAAGAAATCGACCAGCAAGGCTCGCGGCTGCTCAACCGCGAACAGCAACTCCGCGTCCAAGAGGCGCGATTGCGCGAAACCTCGCAGGAGTGGCGCAGCGAACGGCTCGAGTATCAGCAGGAAATCCGCCGGCTCCGGGCAGCGTTGGCAGCCCGCGAGGAAACAGGCATAGCCGCGGCTTGCACCTTCTAACCGGGGCTAGTAACGGCTGTTCGACGACGGCGTGCTCGTCTCGCCCTGCTGCGGTTGATTGATTTGCTGTTCCTTGGCCGTCCGCAGAGCCACGCTGGCGATCTGCATGCCCCATTGAATCTCTTGGGGACTGAAATAGGGTTGGTTGACGCCGTCGGGATAGTGAATTTGTTTGGCGGCCAACACCTGCCAGCTCATGCCGTTGTTCAGGTACCATGCCGCCGCCTGGGCGGCCCGCTGGTTAATCTGGCGGTTGCCGAGCATCTGGCACAACTCGCGGACCCCGGGTTTGGTGGTGACCGCCTCCAGCGGTTTGATCTCGTAGTGCATGGCGGCCCGCGGCTCTGCTTTGCCGTGCTCCAGGCAGACGGTGGCCACGTCGAAGCGTCCCACCTTTTCCGGAGCGACATTCATCATGCCGCCCATGCCCATCCCCATGCCGCCCATCCCCATGCCGCCCATGCCGCCGCCCGCTGCCTGGCCGCTGTTGCTGTGACTTGTCGAGGAGGAGGAAGTGCCCGTAGGTCCGCCGACCTGCGCCAGCGCGGGCACGCCGGCAAAGGCGTCGGGCAGTTTGACGTTCAGCGGTTGGTCGGTCTTGTTCTCGATCAGCACGTGGCTGAGGGTGGAGTTCTTGGGTATCAACCTGACGGCGATCTCGCCGCTCTGGATGGCGGCAAACATCTCGACCGTCTGGTCCTCGGGATTGTACTGGCCGGCCTTGCGGGGCGGGGCACCCGTCGCCTCGACCCCACCAGCCACCAACAGCAAGGCCACCGCCAAAGCGGACAGCAAGGGACGGCAGATTCGCATGAAGGAAGTCATGGCCAAAAACCTCCGAACAAGGGCAATCGAACGGTAGGGCCAGTGCCGCTCGCGGCAGCCCGCCACTCCATTCCAGCCTACTTCCTGCAATCAAGAAAGCCAAGCAGAAAACATCCGCTGGCAGAGGAGGTTTCCGGAGAGGTCTTTGGTCATGGTGGCCCGTGCCCGCCCATACCACCCTGAAGATGGGCATGACAAGTGGCGGCCCTTTCCAGGAAGTCTTGTCCTTCCAACGACTTAGCCGCAGGCTGAGGTATCTGGCCGGGCCGCGGCGGCTGAAGTACAATGAAGCCTTTGATCCTGCGAGTCCGAGTGCGAGGTCGCTTCTGAATGAGTAAGGTGGATGTCCGTTGCGAGCCTGTCGTGCCGCTGCCTGAGGCGGCCCTCCGGCGTGCCTTACTGGCCGCCCGGACTGCGGAAGACAATCGCGGACAGAACGTGGTCGTGCTCGACATGCGCGAGTTGACGTCGATGTTCGACTATTTCGTGGTGGCCAGCGGCGCCAGTCGCCGGCAACTGCACACCATGAGCGAGGAGATCGACCACGCCTTGGAGCACCAGATGGGCGACCGGCGGCTGGGCATCGAGGGATACCAGGAGAGCCGTTGGATTCTGCTCGATTATGGCGACGTAGTGGTTCACCTGTTCGAACCCGAAACCCGCCAGTACTATGCCATCGAGGAATTGTGGGCGGAGGCGAAGCGGGTGCCGTTGCCGCCGCGAGAGCCGCCCGTCTAAGCCAATCATCCCGTTCGGAACGATCGTTGGCGCCGCCGCGCCTTCTCGCGCATGAGCATCTTGCTTGAACTGAAGGAGCGGTTTCGCAAGGCGCTGGCGGCCGTGGGCAGCGAGTCGGATGATCTGTTGGATTGCATTCGCCGCAGCCAGGACGCGAAGTTCGGCGACTACCAGGCGAACCTGGCCATGCCTTTGGGCAAACGGCTGCGCCGCCCGCCCCGCGAAATGGCCGCCGAGTTGATCAGCCGCCTCGACCTGGCCGACCTCTGCCATCCGCCGGAAATAGCCGGACCAGGATTCATCAACTTGCGGCTGAAAGACGAGCAGTTGAGGGAGCGTCTCTCGGCCGCGGTCTCCGACCCCCGGCTAGGCGTGGCGGCGGTCGCGCAGCCCAAGACGTTCGTGGTCGATTATTCGGCCCCCAACGTGGCCAAGCCGATGCACGTGGGACATATCCGCTCGACCGTCATCGGCGACGCCTTGTGCCGCGTGCTGCGATTCCTCGGGCACCGGGTGATCAGCGACAACCACATCGGCGACTGGGGCACGCAATTCGGCATGATCCTCTACGGCTACCGGCATTTCCTCGACCCCGAAGCCTATCGGCAAAATCCGGTGGAAGAACTCGCCCGACTGTATCGGCTGGTGCGGCGGCTGATGGACCATCAAACCGAGGAGGGAGTGGCGGCCGCCGAGGCGGAGTTGGCGCGGCTTTCGGCCGAGCACCCGCGGATCAACGCCGCCGTCTTGGAGGAAACCGCCAAGCTGCACGCCGCCGACCCCGAGAATCGCCGCCTCTGGCAGGAATTCTTGCCGTATTGCGAGGAGGAGATCGAGCGCGTATACCGGCGGCTGCACGTCCGCTTCGACCACACGCTCGGCGAGAGCTTTTACGAGGATCGGCTGGCCGGCATGGTCGGCGATTTGCTCCGCCGGGGCATCGCCCGCGAGAGCGACGGCGCGATTTGCATCTTCTTCGAGGACCAGCAGACGCCCCTGATCGTGCGGAAGAAGGACGGCGCCTTCCTCTACGGAACCACCGACCTGGCGACCATCCGTTATCGCATGGAGACCTGGCGGCCGGAGGCAATTTTGTACGTGGTGGATCACCGCCAGTCGCTGCATTTCCAACAACTCTTTGCGGCGGCCCGGCGGCTGGGGTACGACCAGGTGGAGTTGCAGCACGTCAAGTTCGGCACGGTGTTGGCAGACGACGGCCGCCCGTTCCGCACCCGCTCCGGCGACACCATCGGCTTGGAGGGGCTGCTGGACGAGGCCGTCCGCCGGGCGCTCGAGATCGTCACCGCCAACGACGATGCCAAGCCGAGTGGGCCGGAGCTCTCCGAACCGCAGCGGCGCCGGGTCGCCGAGACGGTGGGCATCGCCGCTTTGAAGTACGCCGACCTGTCGCAAAACCGCGCCAGCGACTACGTGTTCAGCTACGACAAGATGCTGGCCATGAACGGCAACACGGCCACCTACATGCAGTATGCCTATGCCCGCGTACGCAGCATTTTCGCCCGCGGCAAGATCGCTGTCGAATCTTTGCTGGCGGGGCCACCGAGGATCGTGTTGACCTCGCCGGCGGAGCGGGCGCTGGGCTTGGAGTTGCTGCGGTTCGCCGAGGCCCTGGAGTTGACGGTAGCCGAGTACCGCCCCAACCAACTGACGGCCTATCTGTTTGAATTGGC
>JAJYGU010000130.1 GCA_021784975.1 Planctomycetota bacterium | reverse complement strand
GGCTTAGGCGCGGTAACCAATCTCTCCGACGCCACTCCCTGGGGCCTCTGGATCGGCTTCGACGTGATGGCCGGCGTGGCCCTGGCGGCGGGCGGCTTCGTGCTGGCCGCCACCGTCTACATCTTTCACTTGGAAGACTATCGGCCCTTCGCCCGCCCGGCCATCCTCACCGCCCTGCTCGGGTATCTGGCCGTGGCCGTGGGCTTGCTCTACGATTTGGGCCTCCCCTGGCACATCTGGCACCCGATCATCTACTGGCAGTACCACTCGGTCTTGTTTGAGGTGGCCACCTGCGTCATGCTTTACCTGACGGTGCTCTCCCTGGAGTTCGCCCCGGTGGTCCTGGAGCACCCCTTGTTCTCACATCCGCTGTTGCGGGCCATTTATGAAGTAATCAAGAAGGCGACCATCCCTCTGGTCATCGCGGGCATTGTCCTCTCCACCCTGCATCAGTCCTCGCTGGGCTCGCTGTTCTTGATCACCCCCTACCGGCTCCATCCGCTCTGGTACTCGCCGATCATCAACGGGTTATTCTTCGTGTCCGCCGTAGCGTTGGGGCTGATGACCGTCCTAGCGGAATCGCTCTTCTCGGCCTATTTTCTAGGACACGAGATCCCCGTGCGCCTATTATCGCGATTGGCCTTGGCCGCCGCAGGCGTGCTGGGACTGTATACCTTGCTGCGTTTGGGTGACCTTGCCGAGCGAGGGGTGTTGGGCGACTGCGCGGATGGCTCCTGGCAGAGCTGGCTGTTCTTCTTCGAGCTGGCCCTAAGCGCCCTGATCCCTGCGGGCCTGTTGGCGTTCCGGAAAGTCCGCACCAGCGTCGCCGGGCTGGGGGTGTGCGCGGGCATGACCATTTTTGGCATGGTGCTCTACCGGATGGATGTCTGCATCATTGCCTTTGCGCGGCCGGAAGGCATGGGCTACTTCCCCACCTGGATGGAGATCGCGGTGAGCCTGGGCATCGTCGCCGGCGGGATCCTGATCTTCTTGTTCTTCGTGGAGCGGCTCAAGGTCTACGAACACCAACAGCCGGCCCCGTCGCAGACCAAACCCAGCTACGACCCGGCCACGCTCCACGGCCTGCTGCCGGGAGAATTGTCGTCGCCCCGCGGGTATTCGCTGGCGGCGGTCGCTGGAGCGGCGCTGGCCGTCCTGTTTCTTCCGATCCAAGGGTCCAAGCCCGTCAAGGCCCCGGTCGCCCCGCCCCGCACGGTGGAAGGATTTGCGATCACCCAGAAGGACAGAGCGGGCCGAAAGTTGTACTTGTGCCAGCCGGGGGACTGTCCCAATTTTCGCGGCGGAGAAGACGCCGCTCCCGCCCTTGAACGTGGTCGCCGCGAAAATGGGACTGTCCCCTTCGGCCACACCGCGGTGGTTCCCACCCGGCTGCTGTTGATCGGCGGAACTCACAACGGTGAATCGGTCCTTTTCGACCACGCTGCCCACGTCGAGCGGGCGGGCGGAGAGAACGCCTGCGCCGCGTGTCACCACCTCAACCTGCCCCTGGACCGCAGCAGCTCGTGCTGCCAGTGTCATCGCGATCGGTATGAGCAGACTTCGCTCTTTCGCCACGACCGCCACGTGGCCGTCCTCGGTGGAAACAGCGGCTGCGTCCGATGCCACCCTGACGCGACGAAAGTAAAGAGCTACCAGACCGCCACCGCCTGCGCCGAGTGCCACGGACAGGGGACTGTCCCGATTTTTGTGGCAGGAGGCCACAAAAATGGGACTGTCCCCTTCGGCGCACCCGGGCAGCAGCCGCTGTCGGACCCCCTGATCCCGCCGCCCCATCCGCGCTGGGCGCCCGCGGCGAGCTACATGAACGCGATGCACGGCTTGTGCATCACCTGCCACGAAAAGAAAGTCAAACAGTGGCCCAACCGCTATCCGGCCACGCTGGCCCGCTGCGATACCTGCCACGACACGGACCGGGGGCGTGAACTTGGCCTGCTAATGCCAGGCGGGCAAAAGGGGACAGTCCCATTTTCGCGGCCTCCTGCCGCGAAAATTGGAACAGTCCCCCGTGAACGGTTACGACCATCGACCGCCGCCAACCCGGGAAGCGAGGGCCTGAACCAAAGTGAGTAGTTTCGAGGAAGTTGCCCAGGCGTTTTGCCAGCCGGGCTTGTCCGGCTGCCTGTCTCAAGACACCGAGGAAATCCCATTGCGTCTCGACGAGATCCAAGACTGGCTGCACCTCAACCTCTTCGACGAGGTGCCGATCGCCATTGGCGTGATCAGCCCGGACTTTCGCATCGTCCAGGCCAACCGGCGATTCCGCGAGACCTACGGCGAGTGGGAAGGCCGCCCCTGCTATCAGGTCTACAAGGGGCGGAGCGAACCTTGCGCCCAATGCGCGGCGGCCAAGACCTTTGCCGACGGCAAGATTCGCACGCGGGAAGAAGAAGGAACCGTCCGCCACGGCACGCCGAGCCACTATTTCGTCCACATGCTTCCCATCGCCCGCCCCGGCGGCGAGATCCCCTATGTGATCGAAATGTCCACCGACATCACGCCGGTCAAGCAGTTGGAGCACGAAAAGCGGGAGGCCGAGCGGTTGGCGGCCGTCGGGGAGACGGTGGCGGGCATTGCCCACGGCATCAAGAACGTGTTGATGGGTCTGGAGGGCGGCATGTACGCGGTCAACACCGGCATCCAGCAGGGGGACGACCAGCGGATTGCCCGCGGTTGGCAAATGCTGGAAGAGAACGTGACCCGCATCTCCCAGTTCGTCCGCGAGTTCCTGGATTTCGCCCGAGGCCGGGTGGCCCAGGTGGCGATGGTCGATCCGAACCAGCCGCTGCGAAAGGTGGCGGCCCTGTTTGCCGACAGGGCCCGCCAGGCGGGGATCCGGCTGACCGTCTATCCCGGCGAAAACCTGGCTCCCGCCCCACTGGACGAAGACGGCATCCACACCTGTTTGGCCAACCTGGTTTCCAACGCCATCGACGCCTGCTTGCTCGGCGACGCGACCCGCGAACACGTGGTGACCATCTCCTGTCGGCAGGAGAGCGGCACGCTAGTGTACGAGGTGGCCGACAACGGTCAGGGCATGGACGCCGAGATCAGCCGAAAGGTGTTTTCCAAGTTTTTCACCACCAAGGGCTCCGATCGCGGCACCGGACTGGGCTTGCTGACGACCAAGAAGATCGTCCATCAGCATGGCGGGCGGATCTCCTTCGAGTCTCAGGAAGGCCAGGGCTCGGTGTTCCGCATCGAGCTTCCCCGCGCCGGACTGCCCAAGCCGACGGCCACGGGCGACGCTGACCCGTCGATGATGGGAGAGCACAATCCATCAATGAGGTGACTTCATGGCCCGCGCCCAGGACAAGACCGTGCTGGTGGTAGACGACGAGCCCAATGTGCGCGAGTATCTGGCCCAGATCCTCCGTGACGCCGGCTTCAGCGTCCTGACGGCCGGCGACGGCGACGCGGCCCTGGAAATCATCCACCAGCGCCGCCCCGACTTCATCTCGCTCGACCTGGTGATGCCCAGAAAGAGCGGGCACAAACTGCTCTACGAGATCCGCAAGGATAAAGAGCTGGCGCGGATTCCGGTGGTGATTGTCACCGCCCATGCCCGCGACGACCTCGGCCAAAGCGACTTCCAAGCCGTAATGGAAAACCGGGTCGTCTCGGGTCCCGGCGTGTACCTGGAGAAGCCGGTCAAGCCCTTGGACTACGTGCGCTGCGTGCAACGAGCGTTGGGGATCGAGGAGACGGCCGAGTTGGAGGACCGGATTAGCCTGCAAGAGGAGTTGAAGCAGCATCTGGCCAAGGCCGACCCTCACGCCCTTCGCCGGGCGCTGGAGACGCTCCGCAAGAAACCGCCGGCCAGCGAGGATGAGAGATAAGAGATGAGGGATGAGAGATAAGGGATAAGAGCAAAAGGAGCCTTACCATGTCAAATAGCCAAGCCAAGAGCATCCTCATTGTTGATGACGAGCCTGCGGTGGTGAGCTATCTGGAAATGCTGCTGCACGACAGCGGCTACGAGACCCGAAGCGCGTCCAACGGCCAGCAGGCCATTGAGATGGCCCGGCAAGAGAAGCCCGATCTGGTGACCCTGGATATTTCCATGCCCGAGGCTTCCGGCACGCGTTTCTACAAAGAAATCAAGACCGATTCGGGACTGAAGTCGGTTCCGGTGGTGATTGTGACGGCGGTCACCGGCTACGGCGGCGACAAGTACGGCTACCAGAAGTTCATCAGCCACAGCCGCCTGGTTCCGCCGCCGGAGGGATTCTTTCCCAAGCCCATCAATAAAGAGGAGTTCCTGGAAACGGTCCGGAGGCTCCTCAACGGGGGCTGAAGGGGACAGTCCCATTATCGCGGCGTCCTGCCGCG
>JAJYGU010000158.1 GCA_021784975.1 Planctomycetota bacterium | reverse complement strand
AATCCCGCCGCTGGATATGACCAAGTGGTTCGACACCAACTATCACTTCCTGGTGCCCGAGTTCGAGCCGGGCATGAGGTTCAAGCTCGCCTCCAGCAAGCCCATCGACCATTTTCAAGAGGCGGCGGCCGCCGGGCTCCATACCCGGCCGGTGTTGCTCGGGCCGATGACCTTCCTCCTGCTGGGCAAGAGCAAGGGCCTGAAGTCGCCCCGGTTGGGGCTGTTGGAAGGCCTGCTGCCGGTCTACGAAGAAGTCTTCCGCCGGCTGGCAGGCGCGGGGGCCGACTGGGTTCAGGTCGACGAGCCGGCCCTGGTGCTGGACTTGCCGCCCGAGGCGCTTTCGGCCCTGGAGCCGGCCTACGCGCGGCTCAGCGCAGCCTCGGATCGGATCCGGATCTGTCTGACCACGTACTTCGGCGACCTGCACGAGCACCTGGCCGCCGTGCTGAAGTTGCCGGTGGCGGCGGTACACCTCGATCTGGTCCGCTCGCCGGCCGCCTTGGATCGGGCCCTGGAGCTGCTGCCGGAAACCATGCTGCTCTCACTGGGACTGATCAACGGTCGCAACGTGTGGCGGGCCGACCTGGAGGCGGCGTTGGGGCTGCTGGAAAAGGCGGCCGCCCGGCTGGGAAGCCAGCGGTTGATGGTCGCCCCTTCTTGCTCGCTGCTGCACAGCCCGATCGATTTGGAGCACGAGCGGGACCTCGACTCCGAGCTAAAGGGTTGGCTGGCGTTCGCCAAGCGGAAGCTGCAGGAAGTGGTGATCCTCACGCGTGCGGTCAACGAAGGCCGCCAGTCGGTGGCCGACGCGTTGGCGGCCAGCCGGGCCGTGCTGGAGGACCGCAACCAGTCGCCGCGGAGCCACAATCCGGCCGTGCGACAACGCATGGCCGGCGTCAACGGCGTCATGCTGCACCGCCGTCAGCCCTATGCCCAGCGGCGTCTGGCTCAACGGCAATCGCTCGCCCTGCCGCTCTTGCCGACTACCACCATCGGCTCGTTTCCGCAAACCCACGAAGTCCGCAAGGCGCGGGCGGCCTTGAAGGAGGGCGCTTGGACGGCCGAACGCTATGAAGCCTTCTGCCGAGGCGAAATCGAACGCACGGTCCGCTTTCAGGAAGACATCGACCTCGACGTGCTGGTGCACGGCGAGTGCGAACGGACCGATATGGTGGAATACTTTGGCCAACAACTGGAGGGGATCGCTTTCACCAGCGACGGCTGGGTGCAGAGTTACGGCACCCGCTGCGTGAAGCCGCCGATCATCTTCGGCGACGTGTCGCGGCCGCTGCCGATGACCGTCCGCTGGAGCCAGTACGCCCAATCGCTCACCTCGCGGCCGATGAAGGGGATGCTCAGCGGACCGGTCACCATTCTGCAGTGGTCGTTCGTCCGCGACGATCAACCCCGCCGCGACACCGCCTTCCAGCTCGCTCTGGCGGTCCGCGATGAAGTGGCCGACCTGGAGGCGGCCGGCATCCGTATTATTCAGATTGACGAGCCGGCCCTGCGCGAAGGGCTGCCGCTAGTTCGCGGCGACTGGGCCGAGTATTTGGGCTGGGCGGTCGACGCCTTCCGGTTGGCCTCGTCGGGCGTGCGCGACGAGACCCAGATCCACACCCACATGTGCTACTCGGAGTTCAACGACATCATCGAGGCCATCGCGGCCCTGGACGCCGACGTGATCTCGATCGAGGCCTCGCGCTCCGACATGGAACTGTTGCAGGCGTTTGCCAAGTTCAAGTACCCCAACCAGATCGGGCCGGGCGTGTACGACATCCACAGCCCGCGAGTCCCCGAAACCGAAGAAATGATGGGCCGCTTGCAGAAGGCGTTGCGGGCGATTCCGGTGGAACAACTGTGGGTCAATCCCGACTGCGGGCTGAAGACTCGCGCCTGGCCGGAGGTGCACGCCGCCCTGCGGAACCTGGTGGAGGCGGCCAAGAGCCTGCGGCGAACGTTGGCAAGATGACTATCTGCTCGAATGAGGCACTACTCACCGATAAATGATCGTGACGGTGTATGTCGCCGTGCCCAAAAGTCAGAGTCCTAGGTTCTGACGGGCTTCTTCCCAGGGGATCGGCGTTTCGCCATTGGCAACGGCTTCGGCTTCCGCAGTCTCGGCGGCCTTCACGTCCGCCATGTCCTCCAACCGTTCCAATAAGGAAAGGTCCTCGACGGGCACCAACACCGCCACGTCGTGCCCTTGGCTCTGCAGAACGATCTGCTCCTTCCCGAGCGACACACGTTCCAAGGTATCGGCGAAATCACGGCAAGCTCGGCTAGCTTCTATATGAGTCATGCCAACCTCCACCTCTTGTTGGACTCCTCTATACTTTTCACGAACTGGCCGAGGAGTCAAGCGGGCCGGCTGGCGGGGCCGGTTGACTGCACCGCCGATCCTGCCCGCGCATGCGAGACCGGCGCATCGTCCTGAATGTAGGTCTTCTCTTGGTAGAAGGCGGCATACACGCAGAAGAGCAGGGTGGTGACGAGCATCAGGACGGTGAAGAACCAGAAATACTCCGCGCCGGGAAGCTTGCTGGTGCCGTCCTTGTTGAGGATGAAAAAATTGACGCCCGCGGTGAAAGCGTTTCCCACCGTTTCGGAAAGCATGAACAGCCCCATGATCAATGACTTCATTTTCTTGGGCGCCTGGGTATAGGCGAACTCCAGGCAGGTGATCGAGACCATGATTTCAGCCACCGTAATAATCACGAAGGCCAGCAGTTGCCACCAAATGGTTGGCGGACGGCGGCTGGTGACGATCAATGTTTCTGCATGGGCCGAGATCGCGAACGCCAACACGGTGCAGAACAGGCCGGCCGCTACCTTGCGGAGCGGCGTCACCTTCACGATCCGATTGACGGCCGGATAGATCCCGTACGTGAACAGCGGAATCAACAACATGATCAAGAGTGGATTGATCGCTTGAACCTGGGCCGCCTTGATCTCGGACTGGCTCCAGCCGCTGGCGAAGGTGATTCCGTAAGAAACCAAGGCGTCATCGGCCGGACGAAGCCAGGCCAGCCAATGCCGATCCATCTTCTCGGCTTGCAGCACCCAGGCGGCCCCGGTCTGCTCATAGAGGGCCCAGAACATGGCAATGAACACCAGAAACAGGACCCCCAGCTTGGCGATGACCTTCGCTCCCTCCCAGCTCAACGCCTCTTGGAGGGTGGCGCTGCCGGCGGGCGGGATATGCACGAACTTCTTGCGGCCCAGCCAGAAGACCAGGGTTGCCGTGACCATGAGCACCCCCGGCACGCCGAAGGCGATGCAGGGGCCGAGATGTTTGGCGCGTTGGCCATACAGGTCCACTCGGCTAAAGTGGTCCAACAGCACCGGTGTCAACAGGGTGGAAAAGAAAGAGCCCAAGTTGATGGAGAAGTAAAACCAGCCAAACACCTTGGCCAAGAGGTGCTGGTTCTTGGGGCCGAACTGATCGCCCACATTGGCCGACACGCTCGACTTGATGCCGCCGGCCCCGAGGGTAATCAAGGTCAATCCCAACAACAGCCCCAGGCGGGTTTGATCGGCGGCCAGGGCAAAATTGCCCAGACAATAGACCAGGGAAAGGTAGAGGATGGTCTTGTACTTGCCCACCACGGCGTCGGCCAAAATGGCCCCGAGAATCGGAAAGAAGTAGACCCCCGCCACAAACAGGTGGTAGCAGCCTTTCGCCTCCTCCTCGCCCATCACCGCCAGATGGCCCTGCGCGTTCAAGAGGAATTGGGTCATGAAGACGATCAGGATCGTCCTCATGCCGTAGAAACAGAAGCGTTCGGCCGCCTCGTTGCCGATGATGTAGGGCACGCCGGGCGGCATCGTCTCCAAGGGCTGGGGCGCGGTGAGATACTGGCTCTCAGTCATGCGTCTCTTGGGCCAAGCGTTTCTAGGGCGAGGCCTGGATATCTTCCGCAAACGCCTTGGGGTTCAAGGGCTCGCCGGTGGCGTGGCGGGTTAGCTCGTTCCAGTTCAAGGTGAGCCCGGGCAAAAAGACCCGCTGGCGGAGCCACTCCCCGGCGGTCGCCTTGCCCACATACTCGGCCGCCGAGGGCTTCGTCCCCGGCAGCACCTGGCGGACCAAGGCATGGTGCACCTGCGAGGCGAACATCTCGCCCAACAGGTAGTTGTGATAATAGGCCGGGGCGCCGGTGATGTGATACTTGGCCGCGAAATCGGGCTCATTGCGCCGTTCCGGCCGCTTCACCTCCTGGTACTTCTCGACCAGGTCCCACCAGAATCGACTGAGATCGCGAGTCGGATTGCCCAGCAACTCCGCCTTCTCATAAAGCCCCTTCTCGAAGCGGAACATGACCTGGCAGAACCGCGAGAACACCAACAGACGGTTCC
>JAJYGU010000271.1 GCA_021784975.1 Planctomycetota bacterium | reverse complement strand
TTACCAAAGAGTCCGTGAACCACATCATTGCCCGAACCTGCGTAAACGACATCGCTTTCTCCGACGTCTCGTGCGTAATCAAAGAAATAAACCGGTATCCAATACGTGTTCCAAGGATCGCCGTCCGGGCCTGGAATTGCCTTGGAGTTGTCAAAGCTCGTTGCAATGTAATTGTCGTCACCGTCGACTACGTCGTCGCCCGCGCCGCCCACGATCAGGTCCTTGCCGCCCCCGCCGAAAAGAACATCGTTGTCGGCCCCGCCCACGACAGCATCGTCGCCCAAGCCGCCGGAAAGCCAGTCGCCCTTGTTGCCGCTGCCGGGAAGATTCGCCGAAGCCGCAATGTAGGAAGCCAGATCACTTATGGCGGCATCGGCGTAGATGGCGTCATTGCCCGAGCCGCCGCTTACCACATCATGCCCCATACCGGTTTCGATCAAGTGGCCGTGGTCCGATCCGCCAAGGGAGGGTGGTGTGTTGCCACTGGAATTCTTCGCTTTCGATACGTCGTCAATGGCTCCGTCCCGCACATAGACGCCATAGGTAAAGAATTCATCCGCGGTGCCGCCCGCCAGAGTATGGGTTGGAGCAGGCGGCACGGGGATGGCCCCCGACCCAAGCGTTAGCTCCATCGTGCCCACCGTCCACCCGCTTATCCCCGCATTGCTGTTTCCCTTGTGGATGAGCAGCCGGGTTTCGCCGTTGACCAGACTCCTGCCATAGATGATGCCGTTCTGGGTATCGGCCCAGGTGTCTGCATCGAGCTGCAGCCACTTCGTCGCATCAACACCGGTGCTGCCCTTGGCGTCAATAGCCCCGAACCGGATGACACCCAAGCCGTCTGCATCCAATACGGTGTCGTAGCCGTCGCCGGGATTGAGAACATAAGTGTCGAACCCGGCCCCTCCCACCAGCGTATCGTTGCCCGCACTTCCGCTGAGGGTGTCGGCCCCGTCGTTGCCCAGGAGCAAGTCGCCCTCGCTGCCGCCGGCCAGATAGTCGGCGCCGCCGCCACCCAGCATGAAGGCGCGCTTTGTGCTGGCCGCAGCATTCATGGCCTGGCTGCCGGCCTGGACGAACCAGTCCGTCGCAGCAGGCAGAAGCTGGCGGACCACGGCCTGCTCGGCAGCGGGCAGGCCGTCAAGGTACCCCTGAAAATACAGCCCGTACCCCTTGGCCTGCCCCAAACTATCGGCCACGACCTCGCGGTCGAAATGCAGCCCGCCGGCCACGTCGCCGAACAACGCCTTGCCGTAGTCCGCACCACCCGGCAGCTCTTCGTAGTATTTCTGCATGGCGAACGCTACCAGGGTGCGGCTGATGTGTTCGTTGGTGAGGGTGAAGCCGCCGTCCTGGGCCACCTTCTGCAAATCGGTGGTGAAGCGGTCGAGCATGGCATCGGCGCCGATGGCGCCCGTCCCGGTAACGCCGGTCTGGTGGCGGATAAGGTGTTCGAGGAGGTTGCGCTGGGGGTTGATCAGCTTATTCGGGTCGTTGTAATACAACGTGCTGTCGAACACCATCTTCAGCAGCTCGGGCAGCTTGAAGGTGATGGCGCGAAAGGCGTCATTCAGAAGGAAAGTCGAAAGCAAAGCCTGGGAATGCAGATCAATGGGCCCGGTGATGAGGCCCAGCCCGGTGCTGCTCTGGTTCAGGATGGCCTGGAGTCCAAGCGTGGAAAATGGAAGATATTGCAGCGCCTCCCCCTGTACGAAGTAGCCGCTGACGTTGCCGACACGGTCGCCGCCCCCCTGGTAGGAAAACAGTTCCGGCGCCAGCGCCTGTAGCTGGCCGTCGCTGTAGCCCTGGCCGTGCAGATAGCCCACCAGGTCGTCGCGGATCGCCGTGCTGGCCGAGTTGGCAAACGGCGCTTGATCGAAGGTGACCGCCTGCTCGTCGAACATCACCCCCATCAAGGCCGCCAGGCCGCCACCCAGGCTGTGGCCCGTGAAGCTGATGGTGGCACCGGGGTTAGCGGCCTTGACCTCGAGGTAATAATCGGCGGCCTGCCTCAGCTGATTCGAGGGCAGCCCAAACGCCAGCGGCATGTTCGCGCTGGTCCAGTCCGACAGCTGGTCGGTGCCCGTAAAGGCGATAACGATCTCGGCGCCTTTTTTGAAAGCGGAAGCTTCAAATCCAGTTAGCCCGTCTTGTGGAATACGGGAAAGCACGCTCCAATATTGAGGGAGTGGGAAACGATTAAGTTCAGCGCGAGCATCGTAGTAGGAAGCACCAGCGAGTAATGCATATTCGATAGGGGTGGCCATAATTTATCTCCTAAACAGAATGGCGGTGAACGAAGTTATCTTTGCTGCCGATCAATAAATTTTCGAGCTATAGGATCGTTCGGAAGAATCCAGGATCCCTTATAAAGAACACGCTCTTCACACATCTCATTTATCCTCTGCGCCGAAAGCGGCTCGCGAAGAATCGTTCGCAAATACGGCTCCAGCAGCCGGTTCTCTTCCTTGATCGTGCTAACGGAGAGCGTCGTACCTGATTGCTTTTCCGGATTCATTCTTCCTCCCACCACCACATTCGATTCCATGAACACCGCCGGGAATTCGGCCAACGGAATCTGCTTCCACGCCTTGCCGTCGTATTTGAAGAACACATAGGGCGGATTCGGGCGCTTCCAATGGTTGTAGGCAAGGCAACCCGCGGGTGTGGCAGCGACGTAAGGAACGCCGTCCAGAAAGTTGAGTTGCAGCAGCATCAGGCTGTCACCTTCGGGCGGCCTGCGGAAGTCGGATTTCCAGACAATCTTCCGTTCGCCATCTGGCGTTCGGAATGTCCATTCTTCGTTAAGAACCTCCCTTTCCCGGCTTTCAATCGTCGGGTAGCCCCCATAGATCTGCGACCGTTCCACGATCAGCGTCCTGCCGTCGTGCAGCAGGACCTCCTCCTTCCAGCTCGCATGTCTAGGTTTCAGCGCACGTCCAGCCATATCCTTGGAAAAATCGCCCATACCGCCCATTGAATTCGCGCTCATGGCGCCTCCCAGGAC
This sequence comes from Planctomycetota bacterium, assembly GCA_021784975.1. Lineage (GTDB taxonomy): Bacteria > Planctomycetota > Planctomycetia > Pirellulales > Thermoguttaceae > JAJYGU01. The sequence goes on along the minus strand of JAJYGU010000271.1, from coordinate 1,385 downwards.
CATCGATAACACTGCCATCGGCCATATCTTCATCGCCGTCGGTACCAATTTGCTCGCCATCTCAAGCCCCCCTCTGCGGTTGACGCCGCTTCGCTTCGCCTGGCCGCTCCCCCAGCTTCACCGCCCCGTCCACCAGCAAGCCTTTCGGCAGCTGATGGGCGATGAAAATCATCGTGGCCCGCCCTTTGAGCTGGTTGATGGTGTGCGCGAACGCTTCCGCGGTGGCCGGGTCGAGGTTGCTGGTGGCTTCGTCGAAGATGAGGATGCTTGGGCGCTTGAGCAGGGCCCGGGCGATGGCGATGCGCTGCTTCTGCCCGCCGGACAGGCCGGCGCCCTTTTCGCCGATTTCGCTTTGGTAGCCCTGCGGCAGGCTCTGGATGTGGTCGTGGATTTCGGCCATGCGGCAGGCGTTTTCCACATCCTCGAAGCCGGCATGCGGGCTGCCTGCAATGAGGTTGTCGTAAATGGTGCCGGAGAACAGCACGGTTTCCTGCGGCACTACGCCAAAACTTTGGCGCAGTTCATTGGCGGCGAGGAAGCGGGTGTCGATGCCGTCGAGCTTGATGGCGCCTTCGGTCGGCAGGAGAAATCCCAGCAGCAGTTTGGCCAGCGTGCTCTTGCCACAGCCGGACGGCCCCATGAGAGCGACGGTGCTGCCAGGCGGGATGACGAGGCCGAGGTCGCGATAGAGCCAGGGCTGGGATTCGGCATAGCGGAAGCCCAGTCCCCGCACTTCGATGCCTCCTTCACGCCGCGTGCGGCGGGTAGGCACAACGGTGTAGGGCTCGGCCGGACAGTCCATCAAATCGGCCAAGCGCTTGACCGCGATGCCAGCCTGCTGAAATTCCTGGTACAGCCCGGCGAGCCGCAGAACGGGTTGGGACAGGCGCTGCGCAAACATCTGGAACGCCACCAGCATGCCGATGGTGAAACCGTCGTTGTTCATGACCAGCAAGGCACCGACCACGAGTATGGCCAGGGTCTGGGTCTGCTCCAGTGCGTTGGAAAGGGTTTGGTAGGCGTTGGCCAGGCTGCGGGTCCGGTAGTTCGCGCCTAGATAGCTGGCCAGATAATCGCCGTAGCGGTCTTCGAGCCGCGGCTCCATTTGCAGCGCTTTGACGGTTTCCATGCCGGCCACGTATTCGGTAAGAAAGGACTGGTTGCGCGCGCCGAGAAGAAACTGTTCGTTGATCCGCGCCCGCAGCACGGGTGTGATGGCAAAACTCAACCCGGCAAGCAGGGCGATGAGGGCGACGGCGATGAGCGTGAGCTGCCAGCTGTAGAAGAACATCACCGCCAGAAACACCAGCATGAAGGGCAGATCGAGGATGAGCGAAACCGCCGCACCGGTGATGAAGTCGCGTATGGTTTCAATGCCTTGCAGA
>JAJYGU010000009.1 GCA_021784975.1 Planctomycetota bacterium | reverse complement strand
CAGACCCAACTGGCATGGAGCCGCGATGGCGAGCGTTGGGTCCGTGACCAGACGACCTTCTTCGCGCCCGACCCAAAGCCAGGCGCCTGGGACCACGCCCACGCCTGGATGGACTGCCAGCTACTGGTGGGAGACGAACTGTTCATCTACTATTGCGGCTACAAGAACGGCCATAAGGTCAACCGCTTTGAGGAACGGCAGCTCGGCGTGATCCGCCTGCCGCGCGACCGATACGTTTCGCGCGATGCCGACAGCCAGGGGGGCAGCCTGCTGACCCGGCCGGTGATCCTCGACGGCAAGCAGATTTCGCTCAACGCCCGCGTGGGCGGCACGTTGCGGGCGCGGCTGCTGCATACCGACGGTAAACCCGCCGCCGGTTTCGATTTCGACGATTGCCGGCCGATTCATGGTGACGCGGTTGCTTTGCCGCTGCGATGGAGGCGCCCGCTCAACGAGCTGAAGCAGAAGCCGGTGCAAATCGAGTTCCAAATGCGGGACGCCCAATTGTACGGCTTCGACCTGGCGGAATAGGAAAGACCAGTCTCCCGGCAATTCAGCGGTATAGTTGGGAGGTTGTGCGGCATAAATCGCGAGGGGAGGCGACATGGTATTCAGCGGACACGTCCAGAAATAGGATCTTGCATGGAACGCACGCTAGTCTTGTTGAAACCGGATTGCGTCCAACGGCGGCTGATGGGCCGGCTGTTGGCGCGGTTCGAGGACAAGGGATATACGATCGCCGCCATGAAGCTCATGCGGGTTACGCCCGAGCTGGCCAAGCGGCACTACGCCGAGCATGTCCATAAGGATTGGTACCCGGAACTGGAAGCCTTCATCACCGGCGGGCCGATCGTGGCCATGGCGGTCGAGGGGCCGGAGGCGATCCGCGTGGTCCGCGAGATGGTCGGCGTGACCAACGGGCTGAAGGCCGCGCCGGGCACGATCCGTGGCGACTTCAGCACCAGCCAGCAGCAGAACCTGGTCCACGCCTCCGATGGCCCGGAGTCGGCCCGGCGGGAATTGGCGATTTTTTTCACCGACGCGGAAATCGTCGGGTGACGCCCCGGAAAGCGGAAAGCCGAAAGCGGAAAGCCGAAACAACGAACGACCTTCGTGTCGGGCCGCTCGCCACTGGCCACTAATCCCTAATCCCCAGTCTCACGGTGTGCTCGAAGCGGCGGCGTCGGCGAGGCCCGCTTCGGCAGCGGCCCGATGGGCGCGGCTCATATACCAGGTCAAGATGGCCATGCAGACCACAAACGCCACGCTCATGCCCAGGGTGAGCAGGCACACGTTGTGGATGCCGCGCTGAGTGCCGGCCTTGCCGGTGCCGCCCATCAGCCAGCCGATGATCTCTTCCTGGAACACCGGCCCGATGCTGCCCAAGCCGTCGACGATGCCCGCCACCGCCACCGCGTTGAGGTTTCCGGCGGCCTCCACCGAAGCCGCTCCGCACAGCAGCGTATCCGGGCCGTAGAGCATGAAGCCGACGATGCCGTAGCAGAAGGCCAAGGCGTAGGGATTGGTGCCATACCACATCACCGCCAGGTAGCCGAAGACCATGCCCAGCCCCATCAGACAGCAGAGCCGTTCCCAGCGGCCTCGAAAGAGACGATCCATTGCCCAGCCCGAAACCACCAGCCCGACCAGGCCGGCAATGTCGAAAATCTGCGAGTAAAAGCTGGCCCGCCCAACGCCCAGCCCCTGGAGGTGCAAGAAGGTTGGCAGCCAGGAATCTAGGGCGTAACGCAGAAACTTGATGCAAAAGTAGGCGACGCCCATCGCCAGGATCAGCGGATTCATGGCGATGCGGAAGTATTCGCCGGCGCTGATGTGTTCCTTCTGGAGCCCTTGCACGGCGTCGCCTTCCTCCTCTTCCGAAGCCACGATCGGCTCCAGACCGACGTCGGCCGGACTGGTCCGCTGCCAGAACCAAACCAGCCACCAGAGCCCAAAGGCAATGAGGGTGCATCCCCAGAACGACCACCGCCAGCCCCAAGCGTCCAGCACCAGGCCGCCGAGGCTTTTCACCAGGATGTTGCCAATGAGGTAGTTCGACGACCACAGGCCCATGATGAAGCCCCGCTCGCCGCGGCGGAGCCAGTGGGCCACCCCGCCGACGGCCCCCGGCCAGCCGCTGGCCTGGGCCAGCCCGTTGAACAACATGAAGGCCAGGAAGGTGGCGTAGGAGTTGGTGAAGCCGAAAATGACATTGAACAACATCGACAGCCCCAGGCCAGCCAAGAGCAGAACTCGCGGTCCCCATTTTCGGCCCACGAAGCTACAGACGAATTGCCCGACCATATAGGCGACCAGGAAGGTCGTCCAGAGATGGGCCACGCGGTCGAGGTCCCAGGCGAAGGTGGTGGCGATCGAGCTCTTGGCAATCGTAAAGACCTTGCGGGTCAGGTAATAGCCCACGTAAGCGGAATACGTGGCCGTTAATACCCGCCACCGCCAAACGCGCTGCTGCCGCGTCAACGGCGCATCGCCTGAACTCCGTCCGCTCTCAGCCACCCCGACTCTCCTGACTGCGCGACCGCTGCCGTGTCAACGGCAGCGTCGCGGCTCACGCAAGCTTCGAGAAACAAGGGCAAACACGCCGCCGGCCAATTCGTAGCATAACCGGTCGGAACCGCTGATGATAGGGCTGGGATCGTTTTCTTCACTTGCCCTGCAACTGGAGCCCAATCTCACCGAGCCGTCTTCCCAGCGCGCGGCAGATGGCGGCCTCCTGCGGATCGATCGCGCGCCGGTTGTCGGGGCCGGCCACGTGGCCCGGACCGTAAGGCGAACCGCCGCCTTGCGTGGTGAACAGCTCCGGGGTGGAATACGGCACACCGACGAGGATGAATCCCAAGTGCAGAAGCGGCGCCATCAGGGTGAGGATGGTCGTCTCCTGACCGCCATGAAGGCTCCCGGTCGAGGTGAACACCCCCGCCGGCTTGCCTTCCAAAACCCCCTGCAACCAGAGCTCGCTGAGCTGATCGATCTGATTTTTCAACTGGGCTGAGACGTTGCCGAAGCGGGTGGGGGTGCCGAAGGCGATCGCCCCCGCCTCGCGAAAACTGTCCTTGGTCACCAGCGGCACGTCCCTTTGCAGGTCGCTGGCGGCCTTCATGTCCGGCCGCGAGTCGACGACCTGCGGCGGGATCAGTTCCGGCACACGGCAAATCACGGGCTCCACTCCCTGGATTTCCCTCGCCCCCTCAGCCACCAGTTGAGCCATCCGGTACACGTTGCCGTAGGTGCTGTAATAGACGATCAGCAGTTTCATTTGCCGGCTTCCTTTTTAAGCGGACGGAAAGGGTGAAAGTAGCTGCGCAGAACGTCGCAAAGCGGGTGATGCATTATTCCAGCCGCCTTGGAGCCGGCAAGTACGCGAAATCCCCTAACCCGGCTGTCGATCGGCACCATGCCAAAATGGCAGCCCGATCCGCCGCTCCTGGCTGCCGACCGGGATTTCGATGCGATCCAAGTTATGCAAGCTTTTGTGCAGTAAGAGCTTGTGGCTGCGAAGGACGGTCGCGTCTCTAAGCGGCACACCCTTTGCTTGACTACCATTTCTTGTATAAGGGTGCCAAACCCTGGGTGCGAGAGTCTGTGAAAGGAGCGCCTGAATTATGTCTAGCGGCGAGAAAATCATCGGAATCGACCTTGGAACGACCAACTCGGTGGTGGCGATTATGGAAGGGAAGGACGTGAAGGTCATTCCCAACGCCGAGGGAAACCGGCTCACGCCGAGCGTGGTGGCGTTCACCGACAAAGGCGAGACCGTCGTCGGCGAGCCTGCCCGGCGGCAAGCGGTCACGAATCCCACACGCACTGTTTACTCGATTAAGCGTTTCATGGGACGGCGGCACAACGAGGTGGCCACCGAAGAGAAGATGGTGCCTTACAAGATCGTGGGCGGGTCCGAAGATTATGTCAAGGTCCATGTCGACGGCCACGACTACACTCCGCCGGAGATCTCCGCCTACACCTTGCGCAAACTGAAGGAAGCGGCCGAAGCCTATTTGGGCCACAAGGTAAACAAGGCGGTCATCACCGTGCCCGCCTACTTCAACGACGCCCAGCGGCAAGCCACCAAGGACGCCGGCCAGATCGCCGGGCTGGAAGTGGCCCGGATCATCAATGAGCCGACCGCCGCCTCGCTGGCCTACGGACTCGACAAGAACAAGAATGAAAAGATCGTCGTCTTCGACCTCGGCGGCGGCACCTTCGATGTCTCGGTGCTCGAGGTGGCCGAGGGCGTGTTCCGGGTAATCAGCACCAACGGCGACACCCATCTCGGCGGCGACGATTTCGACCAGATGCTGATCAACTATGTCGCCGACGAGTTTAAGGAGCAGAACGGCATCGACCTCCGCAAGGACACCATGGCCTTACAGCGGCTGCAAGAGGCCTG
>JAJYGU010000176.1 GCA_021784975.1 Planctomycetota bacterium | reverse complement strand
GTGTCGCCCCGCCGGGGCTTGGCAAACCAAATACTCCGTGCCAGGGGCTAACGCCCCTGGCTATTGACTCTCGCCGCTCCGCGGCTACGGCCCTCACCGCTTCGACAGCACATCCTTCTCATAGCGTTTCACTTCGTCGATCCAGGCCGGACCGACCGGCACGCCTTCCGTCTGGCAATAGTAGTCCCAAACAGCCCCGAACGGCAGGGTCTTGATCTCTTCCAGCATCGCCAGCCGCGAGGTGTAATCGCCGCTGAGCTCGAACTGCCGGAGCTTGGCCGTCGGCTCCAATAGCGCCAGCAGCAGCGACTTGATGGTTGCCCGCGTTCCGATGACCCAGGCAGCCACCCGGTTGATGCTGGCATCAAAGAAGTCGAGGCCGATGTGCGTCCGACTCAGATAGCCGCCGCGGACCAGTTCTTCGCCGATGGCCTTCAAATCGTCGTTGAGGATCACCACGTGGTCGCTGTCCCAGCGAACGCCGCGGCTGACGTGCAGCAGGATCTCGTCCACAAAGCACAACACCGCGCTGAGCTTGTCGGCGATGGTTTCTGTCGGGTGGAAGTGGCCGGCGTCGAGCGTCAGCAGCTTTTTCTTGGCCACGGCGTAACCCAGGTAGAACTCATGCGACCCGATCACATAGCTCTCCGAGCCGATCCCAAACAGCTTGCCCTCGATGGAATCGAGGTGGTACTTCGGATCGATGGCCGGGGCAAACATTTCATCCAGCGATTTGACGAGAATCTCCCGGGGGCCCTTGCGGTCGATGGTCAGGTCCTTGGCGCCGTCGGGAATCCAGACGTTGGTTACACACGGCGTCCCCTGGCGGCGGCCAAAAGCCGCGCCGATCTTGCGGCAGGCGATACCGTGCGCGACCCAAAACTTTCGGATGCCTTCGTCGCGATGCGAGAGCGTGAAACCGTCGGCGGCCTTGGGATGCGAAAAGAAAGTTGAGTTGAAGTCCAGGCCGATGCCCAGCTCGGCGGCCCAATCCATCCACCGCTGAAAATGCTCCGGCGCCACTTGGTCGCGATCGACTTTTCGGCCCCCGCTCTGCAAGTAAATCGCGTGCAGTCTGAAGCGGTGTTTGCCGGGCAGCAGGCTCAGGGCCTTGCCGGCGTCGGCCCGCAGCTCGTCGGGCGTGTGGGCCCGGCCGGGATAGTTGCCGGTGGCCATGATGCCGCCGCTCAATTCGCCGGCCCGTTCGAAGCCGGCCACGTCGTCCCCCTGCCAGCAGTGGATCGAGACGGCGATCTTCCGCAACTGTTTCATCGCCTCGTCGGTATTGACGCCCAAGGCGGCATAACGTTCCTTGGCCGACACGTAAGCCTGTTCGATGGTTGCCGTCGCCACAGCCTGGTCTCCTTCGGTCGCCAAAAGTGAGGTCATCGGCATCCGAGTCTAACAGCGCTCCGGGGGGACGGCAAGAGTACCGCGGACGACCCGCCCAACCTCTGCGCCGTCGTCAGCTTCCGATGGTCGCTCGGAACTTCAGTGTCCCATGCGGCGCAGCCCAGCGGATGCCGGAACCATTCGGCAGCACGGTGGCCTTTGACTCGGGATTGACCGATTTCACCTTGAGTCCGCCCGGCAAGCGGATGTACAGTACGCTCCATGCGGCCGTCGCGTTGTCGGCAAACGCCGCCTCGCCGCTTACCTGCGATTTGGTCGGGGCGTAGCGCATCCGGTAGGAAACCAGCCCGAAATGGGTGGCTGCGGCAGCGATGCCGACCGGCTTGCCCGAAGCGAGCCAACTGCGGTCCGTGCCCAAGGCGAGGTTCAACCCATTTCCGCTTTCCATCACCAGCATATCGCGGATGGCGCGGACCACCGCTACCGGGGTCCAGAGGTGCTGCCGGTCGCCGGTGCAATGGGTGCTGCCGGCCTCCTGGCCGCGCTCTTCGCACCAGGTGTAGAGCGGCGTGCCGTGGTTGAGCGTGGCATAAAGATATCGGACGGCCGCATCGCCGTTGCCGCGCTGCAAATGGACCTCGGCAACGTTGTCCAAGGTGATCGCCACCCACATGCCATCTTTCAGCCAGCCGGTGTGGACGGGAATGCCGCCGGGGCTCATGTTGGATTCGATGTAGCGCAGCGTGCCGGTAACCAATTCGTGCTCGGGCGGTAATAGTTCGCAAGGAAAGGCGATATTGAGCACGCCCCAGCGGCTGCCGGAGGTCTTGCCCGGCACGCCGGGAATCCAGCGGTAATCCTGTTGACGAATGGCGCCGCGCTCGATGGCCGCCAACAGATCCGCACGGCCAGTCTTGTAAACCTTCTCCAACTCCGCCAGGTCTTGGCTCTTACCCAGGATCTCCGCCGCCTCCCAAGAACAGCGGTCGGCGTAGACGGCCCAGATGTTGTGCGGAATGAATATGCCGTACATATCGCCGTCGTTCATCAGCCCGCAATCGCCGAAGCCGCGGGCCATGAGCCCGTAGGTCAGCGGGCGCTCGCCGTTGACCAGTTTTCGCGACCGTGCCCGCTGCTGCTCTTGCCAGCGCGAGCTGGCCAGCATGCGTGGATACAGTCTCGTCAGATAGCTCTTGTCACCTGTCAGACGGTAGTGTTCCATAATGACCCACGACTTAAGGCCGGAAAAGACCCACATCGAGTGCCCCCAGCCCTTGTAGTCGTCCCAATTGCCGTCGGCTTCCTGCATGTCGAGCGAGACCTGGAAGCCGTCGGCCGCCTCGCGGTGGTACCCGTTCTGGTCCAGTGCCACGGCCACGATGGCCGCCTCGCCGGAGTTGCCGGCGCGGTAGACTTCGGTGCCGGGCACGCTGCCGATCTGCCCATTGCTCAGCGGTTCGCGCATGATGAACAGGTCGCCCAGGCAGGCCAGGTAGGCGTCGGCCACGCCGGGATCGGGAATCGTCACTCTTGACGCGCGGCCCAACAGATCGCGCCATTCCTTCTTGCCTTGCTCCATCTCCGTGTCCCAATCATGTCTGCGTAGGGCCGGCAGGTCGGCGGCGTAACCGTGATAGGGCCGCACGAGCCAAGCGGTGCGCCTTTCGCCCGCCTTAAGATTGCATACCAGCAGCAGCGTTCTCGGCCCCGGCACGCTGCCATCCGGTTGCAGCGAGTACGCGTCGCCACCGACCGCGAGGATCAACACGCGGTCGGCCCGGTCGTTCCAGCCGGCCACGAGGTTATCGCCCACGTTTTGCGTCGAGTCGAGCCATGCCGGGTTCTCGCCCCAACTGGCCGAATCGCAGCGCAAAACCACCTGATGCGGCTTCGAGTCGGCGTTGGCCATAGCGACACGGGTGATCGCCGCCGTTTGGCCGCCGACTGCTTCCAACCGCAACGAGCCGAGCGGGTCTTCGTAGACGTTCTCCAGCGCCGGCAGCACCCCCTCGACCCTGGTCCATCGGCTGCGGGCAAACGCATGCCCGTCGGTCTGCGGCGTGATCGTGATGCTCCACATGGTGGGCGGGGTGCGATAGGAGAGCGGCGGATAGTTCGGCAACGTCAGGTTGTCGTAAGTCCAAGCCAGCCGAAGGCTGCCCGGCTGAAGGTCCAACAGGGTGCGGTCGCTGGCCGTCGGCCTGCCGACCGTCATGCGGTGCGGCGTGGCGAAGGCGTAGGAGAAGTCGACCTTCGGCGCCGGATCGGCTGGCGCAGCGGGGGCGTAAGCCACGAACGTCAGCATAGCAGCAAGGAACAGAATCTGGTTTAAGGAGCTGTTGATGAAACGCATCGCGGTCTCCTGCTGTAGAAGCCCTTCGTCGGCGGGGAAGAAATGAATGATGGCCCGTCCGGCGCGGCGGTCCGTCATTTTGTGGGAAGAATGACGGGAACGCTGAATTTGATTCGGCTTACAGAACTGCTCGCGGTGTTCGAACTCGCCTGTCCACCTACACCAAGCACCCCACTGAACACGCCGATTCCACCCTTCTTTTCGGCACCTTCGGTTACAGTCACGGCGACGTCAAACTCAATGTCCTTTACATGGACGAAGCCCTGTTGGTCTACAGGGTTGATTCGCGCGGTCTGACAGTCCGCGTGCCGTTGCGCGGTCTTGACGCCCTTGACGATCTGCTGCAGCGTCTCGGAGACGAACGTTTCGAGGTCCATAGTCTCAATGTCTTTCCGAACGCGGATTAATAGGTCAACAGTAGCCGATCTGCCACGACCTCCGATTCCAAAGTCTTGCCGTTCATTTGAAATCGGCGGAGCATGGACCGGCCGCAATTCACAAAAGCCTCGCGTTCAAAGAGCCCTTTGGGGATCGGAAGGTGACACTTGAACTCCCCGGAGCGTTTGGTTCCGTCGATACTGAGCGCAACGAACACGCCGCGCCTCTTACACCGGGCGATTACCTCGAATAACTGCTGCAAGTCAAAGGACTGCGCGCCGTACAGGATAGTCTGACTGTGGCTATAGGGAGGATCACAGTAAACCAC
>JAJYGU010000152.1 GCA_021784975.1 Planctomycetota bacterium | reverse complement strand
CGTGTGTTTCGCATGGGAGACAAGATCGACCACCCGAACAAACAGGAAATCGGACCAGTTGCCGGTCTTCTTGCCGAGACAGACGGCCAGTATATCAAACTGGCCAATTCCGTAGTAGCGGCTTGTCAAATCTCCCTTGGAGGCGCGGGTCTTCTGAGTTTCGACCTTGTAGGCGACGATCTTGCCCCCCCTCGCGATATGCCTCTTCGTGGTCCCGCACGTTCTTGCACTCGGCAAGCAGTGGCTTCTTGGCCTTCGGCAACCAAATACTGAAATCTGGGTGCCCGTCCAAGTCATGGGCTTCGTAGCGTTCCACGATCCTGCCCACAAGTGATTGGATTTTCTTCTCCATCTGGACTTCGGCAACCGCGCCTTCCAAGGCGACTTTCAGCCGAAACCGCTTGCCCACGGCGTCAAGCAACTCGCGGGCTGACAGTCCGTACTGCGATTCTAGCGGATGCTCCATCATCTTTCCCCGGTGTTCCTTCACCAGGAGCGGAATCTATCCAAGAACGGCAAGATAGGCAAGGTCAGTTTGCTGCCCTATCCACCATCGTCCCTGCCGGTAGCAAACCAGGTGAGGAAGCGAATGATAGGGTGATGGCGAAACACCCAGGCTACAACCATCACGCCCAACGCAGACAATAGAGCGATCGTGTCCTTGTATTGCCGCAGACGCCAAAGTACAACTCGCACAGGTGTAGCCCTCCCAACACGAGAAGAATATCCCCCCGCTGCAATCATAGGTTAGGCAGGTGAGGGCGCTTCACGGGGGGGCTACTGTTCAGTGCTGCCGCTGGCCGCCCGCCGCACAATGGCCATAATTGCCTTGCGGTCGGCCAGAGGGAGTGACGGCCACACGCCGACTAAGAGGGAAAGGGCAGGATCGGGTGTCGGCGGGTCGTCCGCGGAATCAGGTGGGCCGGATTCTGGTCCACGGCAATTGACGACCCCTTGTTTTTGCGAGGAAAACGAGGTAGTTTCGAGTCCGCCATCGCCCACTTGCCACACAAGCCCCGGCCGAACACTACTCTGGCCAAATGCAGTGGTTGGCCGCCGATCAGCCGGGGTGCTATACCAGCCATAGTCAGAGCAACTGGAGGAACTCCTCGACTATCATGTCGCAGTCGTGGAGAATCGTTCGCAGGGTACCCTTACGAATACGCGGATGATCGGGTACCACCACGCGGGCCGGGGTTGGTCCCGACGCAGTACCCGGTGGCTCCCGCGCTGTCGGCGGAACGTAAAGCCCGCTCCTTCCAAGGCCCGGCGAACCTGCCGCACGGACAGATCGGCGGGCAGCTTGGCCATTAGCCAGAGATCTCTAGTTTGGAGAACCACTGTGAATGTCATGCGATCATCCCCGACTGAGGAAAATCCGTCTGACAACGCTTGCAGAACAAAATCAACATTTTTTTCCGCGCTCATTACGGGCTATCCCACCAAGTTCTCTCATGGCCTTCGGTGACAACAACTGTTTATTGTCGAGGTCACGCCCGGGGAAATGGACGACAATTGACGGGCAGTTGTGCGAGGTAGGTGAATCTGCCCATTCTACTGTATCAAAGTCTCCGCCACGGGTGCCAAACGAGAACCCCTTTGCGTATGTCGCCTCACGATGCTGCAATGAACAACCCAGCGTACAAAGCACCATCGACAGCCCCAACAGCGACAGGCCGATCCGAATATGTGCGCCGCACAATCTGAAAATGACACCCACAGGCTGTGAAAGCGGAGTACGAACGCGCTGGCTACATCGCATTGCAATTCCCTCCAACCGGGTCCGGGCGAAATGTCTCTGGCGTGCCTGACTGACTCCATGCTGATTAAGGCGTAAATAGCCGACAAATATAACACCGTTCAAGCCGTCCGCGTCAGATTCCGCAACCATTACCCATTATGGCGAAACCGGCTGGAGACCGGAATCGCTGGGTAACTGCTTTGCCTGCCAGAGTCATGCGCGCAACAAGGAGGATAGGAGCGGCGAAATCGCAACCGGGTCTCCACCTCGCATGCCGCCCCTCTCGTGCCTGCGGCACCCCGATCGCGGAGCTATCGGGACCACCCTGACCTCGGAGCCCCGATCCCTGGCCGCTGACCTCCGGCCCCCTGCCTACCCTACATCTCCGAGTTCCAACGCTTTGCCGTACCGCACCAGCATCATGTGCCGGAGTCTGGCGTGATCCGGTTGGGCCAGGCCCGGGTCGGCGGTGATGAGTTGCTGCGCGTCGCGGCGGGCTTCATCTAACAGGGCCTGGTCGCGCAGGAGATCGGCGATCCGTAGCGGCGGCAAGCCGTGCTGCTTGGTGCCGAAAAGGTCGCCGGGACCGCGGAGCCGGAAGTCGGTCTCGGCCAGCTCGAAACCATCGGTGGAGGCCGCGAATGCCTTCAATCGCGCCCGCGACTCGTCGCTCTGCGGATCGCCGAAAACGCAGCAGAAACCAGGGTGGCTGCCGCGGCTGATCCGGCCGCGGAGCTGATGGAGTTGGGCCAAGCCGAAATGATGGCCGTCTTCGATGGTCATGAGGGTGGCGTTGGGCACATCGACACCCACCTCGACGACCGACGTGCTTACCAGCACCTGGATCTCGCCGCTGCGGAAACAATCCATCACGGCGTCTTTCTCGGCCGGCGTCATGCGGCCGTGGAGCAGGCCCAGGCGGAAGGCCTCCAGTGCGCCGTTGGCCAGCGCTTCGTAGGTCTCTCCCAGACTGGCGATCTCGGCCTGTTCTGACTCTTCAACCAGCGGGGCAACGACAAACCCCTGCCGCCCCTCGCGCAGCTTTCGGCGGAAGAAGTCCCACCACTTTGCCCGCTGATCTTCGCGGGCAAGATAGGTGTTGATCTTTTGGCGTCCCGGCGGACTGTCGCGCAAGGTTGAGACATCGAGGTCGCCGAACAGGGTCATGGCGACGGTCCGCGGTATGGGCGTAGCGGTCATCACCAGGTAATGCGGGTCGAGGCCGGCGTATTTGAGGGCTGCCCGCTGACGGACGCCGAACTTGTGCTGCTCGTCGATCACCACCAGTCCGAGCCTGGCGAAGGAGACGTCGTCTTGGATGATGGCCTGCGTGCCGACGACCAAATCAATCTCGCCGGCGGCGATCTGCTGCACGAGCGCGGTCCGCTGGGCTGAGGGAAGGCCGCCGGTCAGTTGCCCGCGGTGGACCTGGCTGGCGGCTAGCAGGCGGTTAAGGGTGATCGCATGTTGCCGGGCCAGGACTTCGGTCGGGGCCATCAGCACCGTCTGGTAGCCGTGGGCCACCGCCAGCAGCATGGCGTAGACGGCCACGATCGTCTTGCCGCTGCCCACGTCGCCCTGCAAAAGGCGATTCATAGGCAGCGGGCCAGCCATGTCGGCGGCGATGTCGGCGATCGCGTTCTCTTGGCCGGCGGTAAGCTCGAAGGGAAAGAGCCGGCGGATGCGGGCATTGATCTTGGCGGTGGCCTCCAAGGCGGGCGCCTTGCGTTGATCGTGCTGCTGCTGCCGGCGAAGCGCCAACGCCAATTGCAGTATAAAAAGCTCCTGGTAAACGAGCCGGCGGCGGGCCTGGTTGAGGCTGGCCATGTCGCCGGGAAAATGGATCTGTGGCAGCGCCTGCCGCAGCGGCCAGAGATCGTGGGCTTCCAGGTACTCCTCGGGAAACACCTCGTCGAGCACCGGGTTGTAGGCGTCGACGGCGGCCTGGATGATTTTCCGCAGTTGCCACTGCTTCAAGCCTTCCGTGAGCGGATAGACGGGCAGAAGTTTTGCCACCGGCTCCTCTTCCTCGTCGTCGAACCATTCCACGCGGGGATGGGCCATCTGCCAGACCAAACCCTCGTACTTCGGCTTGCCGGAGAGCATCACCCGCTGTCCGAAGGCGAACTTGTCGAGCATGAAGGGCTGGTTGAACCAGATGCCGCGGACGTAGCCTTTTGATGAGCGGACGGAGACGCCGAGGATACAACGGCCGGCGCTGGTGCTGCGGAGGTCGACGTCGTCGACCACCCCGCGGACGCTCTGCAGCTTGCCCTCCTCAAGCTGATCGGCCTCGCGCAAGTCGGAAAGGTCCTGGTAGTCGCGGGGGAAGCAAAAGAGGACATCGCGGGCGGTGTACAGCCCGAGCCGCTCCAACAACTCCGCCCGGGCCGGCCCCACCCCCTTGAGGAACTGAACCGGAGTGGCCAGCAGTTCAGCCGGGGAATGTTCGGGCGGGGCAGGGGTGTCGCAAGAAGTCCGCCCCCTTTCCGTTTGGGAGAGGGTTAGGGCGGGGGCAGCGGACTCCAAGGAGCGGCCTTCACTCTGCCCCATCGCGCCACTGCCCGCACCCTCCGTCCCTCTCCCACAGGGAGAGGGAACCTCTTCTGGAAGCGCATCGGACCTGGAACGATCGGGATCAGGCATTCCCACCGTGCTCATGCAGATCGGAA
>JAJYGU010000138.1 GCA_021784975.1 Planctomycetota bacterium | reverse complement strand
CTTGGGCATGCGGGCGGTCAAGGCGGAGACCGGCATGGCCATGGTGCAGGAACCGCCGTCAGCGAAATACGCCGGCATGCCCACCAGCGCCTCGGCCACCGGGCTGGCCGACTATGTGTTGCCGGCCGAGGCCATGCCCGCCCAGTTGGTTGCCTATACCAGAGGGCCGTATCTGAAACCGCGGATGCCGGCGGTGGAAGCCCCCCTGTTGCCCAAAGAACCGCTGCAGCGGATGCTGATCCTGTTGCGGGCGCGGACCGGCCACGACTTCACCTGTTACAAGCTGACGACCATTCGGCGGCGGATCGAGCGACGGATGAACGTCCATCAGATCAAGGAGCCGCAACTGTATCTCCAATATCTGCAGGAGAATCCGCACGAGATCGACATGCTCTTCGGCGAGTTGCTGATCAGTGTCACCAGCTTTTTCCGCGACGCCCAGGCGTTTGACGCCCTGAGCGCCAAACCGCTGCAGGAACTGATGGAATCCCGCGCCGAAGACCACACCGTTCGCGTCTGGGTGCCGGGCTGCGCCAGCGGCGAGGAGGCCTACTCAATCGCCATCCTGCTCCACGAGTGCATGGAGAACCTGAAACGCCGTTTCGACGTGCAGGTCTTCGGCACCGATCTGGACGCCCACGCCATCGAGGCCGCCCGAGCGGGAGTCTATTCGGGCGGCATCACCGCCGACGTCTCCAAGGAACGGCTGGATCGCTACTTCCTGCACGAAGACAATTTTTACCGTGTCCGCAAGGATATCCGCGAGATGCTGGTCTTCGCTCCGCAGAACGTGATCAAGGACCCACCTTTTACCAAGGTCGATATGGTTGTCTGCCGTAACCTACTGATCTACCTGGATACCGAAGTGCAGCGGCGGCTGCTGCCCGTGCTGCACTATGCCCTGCGGCCGGGCGGCCTGTTGTTTCTCGGCCCCTCGGAATCGATCAGCGGGAACTCGGAACTGTTTGAGGCCGTCGACAATAAGTGGAAGATCTTCCGCCGCCGGGAGGTGCTGGCCCCAGTGCACCCGGTGATGGACCTTCTGCCCGAGCGGCCTATGCCGCATCTGGCGGAAGTCGCCCCGCCCTCAGCGTTACTCGGCGTGAGGCCATCGCACACTGTGACCCAAGTCGAACGGCTGCTGATCAGCAAGTTCGCTCCCACCAGCGTCGTGGTCGACGATCGCGGCAACATCGTCTATATCCACGGCCGCAGCGGGCAGTATTTGGAGCCGGCCGAGGGGCAGCCGCGGCACAATATTCTGGAAATGGCTCGCCGCGGCCTGGCCCGTCCCCTGGCCAACGCCTTGCACCAGGCGGCCGTCGAGAAGAAGGAAGTCACTCGCCCCAACCTCCGCGTCAAGACCAACGGCGAGTTCGCCAGCGTCGACTTGTCGGTGTCGTGGATCGACAAGCCGGAATCCATTCGCGGACTGCTGTTGGTGGCGATCACCCCCGCCGCCCCGCCGCCGGCAAAGACTCCCTACGCGGGGACTACCGAGGAGCAGCCCAACCGCGTTCAAGAATTGGAAAACGAATTGCAGTACACCAAGGAGTCGCTGCAAACCACCATCGAGGAATTGGAGACCTCCAACGAGGAGCTGAAATCGACCAACGAAGAACTGCAATCGACCAACGAGGAGTTGCAGAGCGCCAATGAGGAGCTGGAAACCTCCAAGGAAGAGATGCAATCGCTCAACGAAGAGCTGAGCACGGTCAACGCCGAGCTTCAGGCCAAAGTGGACGAATTATCGCGGACCACCGACGACATGCAAAATCTCTTGAACAGCACCCAGGTGGCCACCATCTTCTTGGACAACCAGTTCCATGTCAAACGCTACACCGACCGGGCCAAGGAGCTGTTCAGTTTCATCCAAACCGACATCGGGCGGCCGCTGAGCCATCTGACCTCGAACCTGGATTACGATGGCTTCCTGGACGATTGCCGGGAGGTCCTCCGCACGCTGGTGCCCAAGGAGGTCGAGGTCCGCACCCGCGACGACGGCTGGCACCTGATGCGGATCATGCCCTATCGCACCGCCGAAAACGTGATCGACGGGGTGGTGGTGACCTTCGTCGAGATCAGCCGCGTCAAGCAAGCCGAACTGGAGGCCGCGTCATTATGTCAGTGTTTCGACACGGTGGTGCAGACCGCCCGCGAGCCGTTGGTGATGCTGGACCTGGACCACCGCGTGGCGGCCGCGAATGAGGCCTTCTGCCGGCTTTTCGGCACCAGCCGGCAACACATCGCCGGCAAGCCACTCGCTGAAGTGGGCGACGGCTTATGGAACAGCCCTTCGGTCCGGGGCCTGCTGGACGAGCTCAGCCGCCGGCCCGATGGGGTGGCCAACTTCGAGTTGCTCGACGACTCCCCCGAGACCGGCCGGCGGGTCTTCCACCTGAACGCCAGCCGGCTGGATCGCGGTCCGCGTGCCGCCCGGATGATCGTCCTCGCCTTAAGCGACGGGTCGTAAAACAGGGGAAGTCGCTGACATCGGTGGGGCGAGGGGGAAATGAGTTGCGGCGTTTGGAGTGCGGGTCGTAAAAAGGGGACATCACTGATTTCTGCGGGACGAGGGGGTCATTCTGAGCGTAGCGAAGAATCTGGCCTGCTGGCTGGGTAACGTAGATCCTTCGCTGCGCTCAGGATGACAAGTCTGCCCCTGCCCTGCGAACAGTGACCTACCTCTTCAACAGCTTCTCGAACGCCTCTTGGTCGAGAGCCGGGATCCCTAATTCCCGAGCTTTGGCCAGTTTGCTGCCAGGGTTCTCGCCGGCGACTACATAGTCGGTCTTGGATGACACGCTAGAGGCCGCCCGGCCGCCGTGGCGGGCGATGAGGTCTTGGATTTCCTCGCGCGTATAGCCGGACAGGGTGCCGGTCACCACCAGCGTCTTGCCCTCCAAGACTCGCGAGCCGCCGGCCTGAGCGGCTGCCTCCATCCTTACACCCACGCTCTTCAAATCTTCGATGGTTTCCGTGCCGAACTTGCTGTGCAGAAAATCGTAAACGCTCTCGGCGATGATCGGGCCGATCTCGTTGGTCTCGCTCAATTGCTCCACGCTGGCGGCCATCAGGGCATCGATCGAGCCGAACCGCTCGGCCAGCACCGCCGCCACCCGCGAGCCGACATGGCGGATCGAGAGCCCGTTCAAGAGCCGAGCCAGGCCGCGATCCTTGCTGGCCTCGATGCCATTTAACAGGTTGTCGGCCGATTTGCGGCCCATCCGCTCCAGGTTGAGCAGCCGGTCTTGCCGCGATTCGAGACGGTACAAATCGCCGTAGCCGCGAACCAGCTTCCCCTCCACCAGTTGATCGACCAGCTTATCGCCCAGCCCTTCAATATCCATCGCGTTGCGGCTGGCGAAGTAGCGGATCCGCTCCTTGACCTGGGCGGGACACTGCGTGTTCGGGCAGCGGATGTACACGCCGCCTTCGTCTTTGAGCAGCTTGCGGCCGCACTCCGGGCAGTCGGCGGGGAAGGCAAACTTCCGCACCGGGCCTTCGCGGAGGTGCTTTTCCACCCGGACGATGTGCGGGATGACCTTGCCCGCCTTTTCCACCACCACCACGTCGCCGATGCGGACGTCCTTCCGCTCGATCTCGTCGGCGTTGTGCAGGCTGGCGTGGCTCACGGTAGTGCCAGCCAGCTCCACCGGTTCCAGGTCGGCCACCGGGGTAATCGCGCCGGTCTTGCCCACCTGGACGCGAATGTCGTTGAGCCGAGTGGTGGCTTCGTACTTCTCGAACTTGTAGGCGATCACCCACCGCGGGCATTTCGAGGTGCTGCCCAGCCGTTGCCGCTGGTCGAAGCGGTTGACCTTCAGCACCAGCCCGTCGATCTCGAAATCCAACTCGTGCAGCCGCTCGATCAACTCCTCGCAATGCTCGACGGCAGCGGCAAACGAGGGGAAGCACTCAACGTAGGGGGTAGCCGACAGGCCGTAGCCGCAGAGCTCGTCGAGGAACTCCATGTGGGTTTTGGCCCGCAGTCCGCGGGTGTCGCCGGCACTGTGGCAGAAGAACCGCAACCGCCGCTCGGCGCAGACACGGGGGTCCAATTGCCGGATGCTGCCGGCCACCGCGTTGCGGGTGTTCTTCAAGACTTCGGCCTTCTTGCCACCCCTTTCGAGCTTCGCTTTTTGGCGCTGGTTGAAGGCCACCAGGTCGGAGTTGGTCATGTAGACCTCGCCGCGGACTTCCAGCAACGGCGGAACACGGTCTCCCCTCTCCCCGTGGGAGAGGGGCAGGGGGTGAGGGCCATCGCCAACCTTTTCGCCACCCGCCCTCACCCTAGCCCTCTCCCGGAGGGAGAGGGGACCGGACGCACTTAACCGCAGTGGTATGTCCTTGATTGTGCGGACGTTGTGGGTGATGTCGTCGCCCACCCGGCCGTTGCCGCGGGTAACACCGCGCGTCAGCAGCCCATCTTCATAAATCAGCGAAACAG
>JAJYGU010000318.1 GCA_021784975.1 Planctomycetota bacterium | reverse complement strand
GCCGCATTGTAACCCGAAGCGTAAGCGAGGACGGCCACAAGACTTAGCCTCGCTTACGCTTCGGGTTACGATCGCGCACTCTGCGCGGTGCATATCCGGCCGCGTGAATAATCCGCGCTCATCAGCCGCCCGCCTCACTCGGCGAACTCCGGCGCGACCAGATTGGGGATGAGGCCCGCCTGGTGGCCCTCGGCCAACAGCCGGGCAACCGCCTGACGGCCGGTCGGACCGAAGTCCAGCGTCCACTGGTTGACGTACATCCCCACGAACTGGTCGGCCCGGGCGCGATCCAGGCCGCGGCCAAAGCTCATGGCGTAGGCCAGCGCCTCGTCGCGATGCTCCAGGGCGTAGCGGATGCTTTCCAGCAGCAACCGATGGACCTCGTGGATAGCTTGCGGCCCCAGGTCTTTGCGGAGGGCGTTGGCCCCCAACGGCAGCGGCAGGCCGGTCTTCTCGAACCACCATTGGGCGGTGTCCACCACCAGTTCCAGCCGGTGATCGCCGTAGGTAAGCTGACCTTCGTGAATGATCAATCCCGCCTCGACAGGCTGGCCCTGATACTCGCCGGCGGCCACCGCGTCGAGAATTTGATCGAACGGGACCACCACGCAGCGAAATTCCGTGGCCAAACAGAGCCGCAAAGCGAGGAAGGCAGTGGTCAGCGTACCCGGCACGGCGATGCTCCGCCCGCGCAATTCATCCAGCGAAAGCTTGCGGCGGGCTACCACGATCGGACCGTAGCGGTCGCCCATGCTGGCGCCGCAGGAGCAGAGCAGATACTTGTCGGCCAGGTAGGCGTAGGCGTGCAGGCTGACCGCCGTCAGCTCGAGTTCCCCCGAAAGGGCGCGGCGGTTGAGGGTTTCGATGTCGACCAGTTCGTGGACAAAGCGATAGGCGCCGCTGGCGATCTTGCCCTTGGCCAGGGCATAGAACATGAAGGCGTCGTCAGGATCGGGGCTATGCCCAACGCGTATGAGCCGCGACGAGGCGTCCATCATGGTGATTTCACCGGCCCGTGGGCCAGACCTTGCGGCTCGTCGGCCTGCGGCTGGTCTGCTGCCCGCTGCTCCCGCTGAATGGCCTCGTACACCTCCTGGCGGTGGACGGGGATCTCGTGAGGGGCCTGGATTCCCAGCCGGACCTTGTCCCCACGGATATCCACGATGGTGATGACAACGTTATCGCCAATCATGATGCTCTGATCGCGCTGCCGGGATAGAACAAGCATGGGCGGCTCCTCCGTAACAATAAGAATATTGTGATCAATCGGGTCTAGATACCGCATATCGCCATTAACGCACGTAAGCTGTATCGTCAAATAGCGGTTACACAAGAGAGCAAAATGGCACAAGCAGGCGAATATGCGAGAACTCGCCTAGATGGGGATAGTATAACCCCGTATTCAGGCAAATTGCGTTGAGTGTTCGGGGGAATTATTCCCCGCCGGATCGCGCCTTTGCCGGCGACAAGGTCACCAACACGGAATTGCCGAAATACTGGTTGGCCACTCGCACCAGATCTCCGAGTTTTACCGCCTCCATCCGGGCCGCGAAGGTCTTTCGATAGTCGTAGCCCAAGCCGTAGAGCTCGTCGAGGGCGGCCTGCTGGGCCTGGGCGGCGATGGTGGTGTCCTCCTGGGCGTGCAAGGCGATTACCCGTTGTTGGGCGGTGCGAAACTCGTCCTCGCCGATCTTGCCTTCTTTGGCGCGCTGGACGTTGCGGCGAATCCGGGCGACCACCTGGTCGATCGTGTCGGGCTGCGTCTGGGCGACGATGATGAAGAACCCCGGCACCGGGCCGGTCATCGGCATGGCATGGACTGAGTACACCAACCCCGCTCCGCGCAATTCGTTGTGCAGCCAACCGCCCGGATAACGGTAGCCGGCCATGACCGCGCCCAGGAGCGTCATGGCCGCATAGTCCTTCTTGTTAAGAATACCGGGGGCCCGATAGGCGAGCACGATCATGCCCGTCGGTTTGGCCGTCTCCTCGCGGTCCTCCACCGGCCTGGCAATGGCGTTGGGATGGGCGAAGGAAAGCGGCTTGAAATCGGCCGCCGGTTCCAAGCCGCCAAAGAGCCGCTTGACCAGCGCCAAGGCGCGATCCGGCTCGATGTCGCCCATCACGGCCACCACCATGTTGTTGGGCACAAAGTATTTCGCCTGGAACTCGCGGAGGTCCTGGGCGGTGAGCCGCCGCACGGCATCCGCCTTGCCGCCTGGAATCAGGTGGTAGGGCGAGTCGGCGGGCAGGTGATCGCACAACAATTCGCTGATCTGCTGGTGGGGATCGTTGGCCCGGCGGGCGATGGCTCCCAGGGCGAGTTGCTGCACTTTGGCATATTCCTCTTGCGGGAAAGTAGACCGCAGGAAACATTCGGCAAACAAGGCGGCGGCTTGAGGAAAATCGTCGCGGAGGCAGGTGAGGCTGCCATAGTTGGTGAAGCGGCCGGCATTCATCGAGAACCGCCCGCCGATGGAATCGAAATACTCGGCGATTTGCTGGGCGGAATGTTCGGCCGTGCCCATGTCGAGCATGTCGGCCACCAGCGAGGCCCGGCCGGCGGTTTGCGCGGTGTCGGCCAACGAGCCGGCCCGCACGAAGGCCTGCAGGGTGACCATCGGCAACTGCGAGTGCCGTTTCAGCAGCACCCGCAATCCGTTGGGCAGACGCACCAGGCGGATTGCGCCTTGCCCGGCGGAGGCTTCGGCGGCCGACGGCCTCACCGCCCCGCCAATCGGGGCCAGGATCACGCGATCGAGCCGCTCGGGCGTCAGGTAGCGGCGAGCGACGGCGCGAATCTGCTCGGCGGTCACCTTCTGGATGTTTTCCACGTAGGTCTTCTCGAACAGCGGGTCGTCGGTGGTCAGGAAGTCGCGGCCCAGCGCGTCGGCGGCGCTCTGCACCGTCTGACGCTCATAGACCGCCTCGGCGGCTTTTTGCTTCTTGGCCTTCTTGAGCTCGTCGGCCCCCACCAGTTCATGCCGCAGCCGGTAGACCTCGCGAAGGATTTCCTCCGAGGCCGGCCGCCAGGTCTCCGGCCGGCTGCTGGCCAGCACGGCGAAGAAGCCGGCCACGTAGCTGGGTGTATCGCTGACGGCCGAGGCCGACAGGACCAATTGCTTCTCGTACTTCAGCCGCTCGACCAGCCGCGAGCTCTCGCCTTCGCCAAGGATGTAGGCGGCCAGGTCCAGGGCGTACATATCCGGGTCGGAGAGCTTCACCGTCGGCCAGGCAAACGCCATGTCGTAGGTCTTGCCCTCCATCTCGCGGACCGCTTCCCGCGGGGCAAGCTGCTCCGGCTCGCGCTGCATGGGCACATAGGTCTCGTAGCCCCGCGGCGTGGCGGCGAACTGGGCGGCCGCCGCCGCCAGCACTTTTGGGGTCTCCACGTCGCCCACCACCACGAACACCTGGTTGTTGGGCACGTAACGCTGCCGGTAAAAGTCGATGATCGTTTGGTCGGTGGTGCGGTTGAGCACCTGCAGGTAGCCGATCACCGGGTGACGGGCCGGGTGGACCGTGTAGACCGTCTGGTTCAGCAGCATCCAGAGCACGTGCGGGCGGCTGACCTCGTCGTCGGCCAGCTCGCGGCGGACCACCTTCAACTCCCGCTCGAACTCGGCGGGCACGAACTTGGCGTGCTGCATCTCGTCGGCCAAGAGGGCGATGGCCTCCATGGTGTTCCGGGCCGGGCAGTCGATGAAGAAGGTGGTCATGTCCTTCGAGGTAAAGGCATTGGTGGCTCCGCCGAAGGTGTTGATGCGACGCTCAATTTCCTTCTCGCTGTGGCGGGTGGTGCTGCCGCCGGCCACCACGTGCTCTAAGACGTGGCTGATGCCGGCCCCCAGATGCTTCCCCTCGAAGGCGCTGCCGGTGTTTTTCACCGAGCAGCGGACGGTGGCCACCGGGGCCACGTGGTTCTCTTGCACGATCACGGTTAGCCCGTTGGAAAGCGTGGCCAGCGTCACCTGGTCGGGCAGCCGCTGGATACTCGTGTAGTGGGCCGATTGGGCCGCCGGCTGGTCGAGCGAGCGGTTCGAGGAGCCGCCGGATTGCGCGGGCTCGGTCCGTGCCGGGGCCGCCATGAGCAGGAGGGCCAAGAACACCATCCACGAACGAAAACCATTATTCTCCATGACCCGATCTCCTTGCTGCGGCATCCCGTCAAAATAAGTTGATGAGATTTTCCCGTGGAGCGCGGGCCTCCCGCCCGCTTTTCCCCTAGCGGGCGGGAGGCCCGCGCTCCAACACCTATTCAAGTTGTTGTGATGCGGCGACCAGGCGTTCGCCCCGTGGGCCGCCATTGTGACACATTTTGGGCGCCACGCATAGGTTCGTTCCCTTGGCGGCCGTCCAAGAACAAGTTGGGGACTGTCCCAATTTTCGTCCGACGAAAATGGGACTGTCCCCTTGGCGAAAGTGGAAGTTGTTGCTGGACGGCCGCTTGGCGCCGG
>JAJYGU010000075.1 GCA_021784975.1 Planctomycetota bacterium | reverse complement strand
CTCCGAAAATGGTTGGCCGAGGACACCTATGCCGGCGACCGCTTCCAAAGGGCCTTCCACTTTCAGCCGGAGGTCAGTCTGGCGGAGGGAATTCGCCGGGAAGCGAATTGGTTTCGCCAATCTGCAACCGTTCACAGAGTACGAAGGGGACAGGCACATTTTTCGGCCGCAACGGCCGAAAAATGAGCCAGTCCCCGGCCCCGCCGCGAAGCGGAATGGTTTCGGGAATCGGTTTGTCCCATCGTGAACCAGAGCCCACGGCTATGAAACGTACATTGGATGTTTTGCTGGCGGTCACGAGTCTTCTGGTGCTGGCCTTGCCGATGGCTGTCATTGCTTTGCTGGTGAAAGCCACCTCCCGCGGCCCCGTACTCTACTGGTCTGATCGAATCGGACGAAACAACCGCAGCTTCTCGATGCCGAAGTTCCGCACCATGAAGGTGGCGGCCCCGGAGGTTGCCACGCATCTCTTGCTGGACGCGCGGGCATGGATTACGCCGGTGGGCCGAATCCTGCGTGCCACCAGCCTCGACGAACTGCCCCAGTTGTGGTGTATTCTCAAAGGCCAGATGAGCTTCGTCGGTCCCCGGCCGGCGCTCTTCAATCAGCACGATCTCGTGGGTCTGCGCTCGGCGGCAGGCGTGCAGCGGCTGTCGCCAGGGCTGACGGGCTGGGCCCAGATCAACGGTCGCGACGAGCTGTCGATCCCCGACAAGGTGGTCCTGGACGCCTACTACCTGAGTCACCAATCGCTGCTCTTCGATCTGAAGATTCTGCTCTTGACCTTTGTCAGAGTGCTCCGCCGCGAGGGGATTGCCCAGGCGGGCGAAGAGCGCCGCGGAAAGCCCGCCATCGCGCCGGAGCAACGCAAGGCGGCGTAAGGTGGGGAGCGGGGAACGTGGGGCGTGGGGAAGCAACCGCATGTGGGCGGTTGCGACGGGGCGACGGCCTGCGTTAGAATGCCAGCCTTCGGGGCAGAAGGGGACAGTCCCATTTTTGGGCCTCCTGCCCAAAAACTTGGGACAGTCCCCACACAAGAATTGGGACAGTCCCCAGTCCGCGCATCTGGAGGGCGTTGACGTGCCGTTGTTGCCGGCTGAGACGAGCATCTATCCCGAGTGTCTGCTGGACGAGCCGCCGATGGCGCCGCCGCGGCGGTGGTTCGTTTTGTATACCAAGGCCCGGCAGGAAAAGGCGGTGGCTCGGGACTTGCTCGCCCATCAGGTGCCGTTCTATCTTCCGTTGGTCAAGAAGACCACGGTTGCCCACGGCCGGCGGCGGAGTTCCTTCGCGCCCCTTTTCGGTGGGTACGTCTTTTTGTACGGCAACGAGGAGGAGCGCGTCCGCAGCTTGACAACTAATCGCATCTCACGAGTTCTTCCGGTCGCCGATCCCAACCAGTTGGCCTACGATCTGCGGCAGATTCGCCAACTCATCGCCGCCGACGTGCCGCTGACGGTGGAGAGCCGGATCGGGCCCGGCCAGCGGGTCCGGGTGCGGCAGGGGGTTTTTGCCGGGATCGAGGGCGTCGTGTTGAAGCGGCGAGGCGAGACGCGGCTGCTGGTGAGCGTCGATTTTCTGCAACAGGGGGCGTCGGTAGAAATCGACGACTTTCTGCTCGACTCGCTCGCGTAGCGGCACCGCAAAATCGAGTAGGCGCGTGCCGCCATCCGCACACGGCCTGTGCCGACTACTTTAAGCGGCCGTCCAAGAACAAGTTGGGGACTGTCCCAATTTTCGTCCGACGAAAATGGGACTGTCCCCTTGGCGAAAGTGGAAGTTATTAACGGACGGCCGCTAAGTTCATTCTGTGGATTCGCCTAGCGGCTTATTGGCGCAGTACCAGGCCAGCCGCCCCAAGAGCCGGAAATAGATCATCCAGCCGGCGTTGTAGGCGACCGCCCCGATTAGCAGCGAGGTCCATGCCCCGCCATACATCGCCGCGGCGTCCAGGCATGCCCCGACGCCAAGAAGCATGAGCGCCAGCCCGTAAAAGAGCAGCCACGCCGGCAGCGCCCGAGAGACGCTCCGCCATACGGGCAGAGAGAATGGCGAGGCGGCCGAATTGGTCTCCAAGGCCGACAAGAGCGTGATCGGAAAGAGCAACACGATGCTCAGGGCTGTCAGGAGCAGGACCTGGTTGGCCGGAGCGCCGCCGAGAAGCCCCAGGCCCCATCCCGGCAAGGACGCAAGGAACAGGTTGGTCAGGACATAGACCACGTCGCCGAGCGAGTCCATCAGCGCCAACGGGTCCGGCAGTTCGACGCCGTCGGCGCCGCTCGCGGTGTCGCGGAGGATGGCCAAGGCATAACAGGACCCGAGGACGAACCAAAGACACCCCAGCAGCAGGGAAATGCCAAAGAAAAATGCGAAGCCCGTCGAGATGGCCATGTGGTAGCTGATCGCCGACGGCATGGAGACGACCGCTAGCACCAGGAGGTAGATCAAGACCGTAAGCCGGAAGGGAAAGCTAAAGGTGCCGACGAAGAATAGCCGCCGCAGCGAGAATCCGCGGCCCGGCTCCCAGACCAAGCCCTTCTCTTCCGGCGACTCTTCTTCGGGCGACTCCTCGGCCGATCGGTCCACCTTGCCGATTCGTTTCCGTGGCGGGCGGCCGTCCGGCTTGGGCGATGCTGCCGACCTGCGAGCCCATTCTGGCGAGACTGGGGCGACGGGCTCGTCCTCTTCGGCCCTGCCGCTACCCGACGGCCAGTGATCCTCTCCGGCAGGCGGCGCGATCACCGGCCGCGGCCGCTGCCAGGGCTCGACCCGCACCGCGTACTCGACGGGCTCGTCGTCGGGGTCCGACGAGACCGGGGCGGGCCGCGGGGCAGACTCGTCGTGCAGCACCAGCGTGCCGCCTTGGTGGTCGCTCGATTCCCCCGTGGCCGCGGATTCCTGGCTGCGCGAAGCCACCAGTCGGGCACCACACTTGGGACACTTCAGCCGTTCGCCGAGTTCGATGCCGCCCCCCTTCATGCGGTTGCCGCATTTCGGGCAAGTGAACTGCGGCGGCGGGTTTTGGGTTTGGTTCATTGGATGGCAAGGGGGGCAGTCTCATTTTCGCGAAGCATGACGAGCACGGGCGTCACTCCGCCGTCTCCATCCCCATGGCAGCCTGGTATTCTTGCCACAAGTCGTCGCCCCACTGGGGAAGACCCGCGCAGAACTGCCGCACCAGGTGGTCCAAGGCATTCCAGTCCAGCCCCTCGAACCTGAAGATGAGCGAGGGTTCCGTGACCGAGCCGCTCACCAGCACCCAGCCCGACGGGGCATTGATCCGTACGCCGTCGATGGCTTGCTGCGGATCCGATCTCCAGGCATTGCGAATCTCTTCGATTAGCCGAGCCTGAGCCTGGGCGTCCAACGGTAGGTGCAAGTCGGGGGTTCGGTACATGGCCGGGCAGCGCCGCCGCAGATCAGCCAGTGTCTGGCCGGGTTGGGCCGCCAGCCAGCCAATCAATCTGCAGGCGGTAAACAGGCTGTCGTCGCCAGCCGGCCAGGCCCGGTGGAAATAGTGGCCTCCGCTTTCCATGCCGAGTAGCGCGCCCGTCTCCCGCATGCGGTCGCGAATCCGGTTCGGCCCGCTCCGCTCCGGCAGCGGCTCGGCGCCGAGGTTTCGCGCCACCTCAACGATTCGATCGGAAAGCCGCACGTCGTGGACGAACCCTTGCCCGCGAAGCACCGACTGGAGACTCTGCAAGCAGAGCCAGGCCGTCTCGTCCGAGCTTAACACGACGCCTTCATTGTCGACCACTGCCAGCCGGTCGCCGTCGCCGTCAAAGGCGAAGCCCAGGTGGGCCCGTTCGCGGTAAACCGCATCGCACAACTCGTGAAGCTCGCCCAAATGAGAGCAGTCCGGCGCGCGGCCGCCGAGATTCGGGTCGGGGTCGTTCCGGATGATCGAGAACAAGCATCGCGGGAAAATCGCGTTCGCATAGCGGCGGACTCGGCCCGCCCAACAGCCGCACATCGGATCCAGCACCACGTGCTGCTCGGCCGCCAGCGAGTCGGCAAAGGCCTCTTGAAGGGCAGCCACATAATCGAAAGATATGTCGAGTCTTCGCGGGGTGGAGCGGGCCCGGCCGGCGGCCCGCGCCGCGCCGTTCACTCTTTGATCGCGTTCTCCCTTTTTCGGCGCGGGGGTGCCGGCGGGGCCTGCGTCGCATTGCAACCAGGCGACGTCGCTAGGCGTGGGAGAACGTTCCCCGATCATCCACCGTAAGCCGTTGATCATTGCGGCGTGATGGAAACCGGTGACGATGGCGCACCCCCCCGCCCGCAAGCGGTGCTTGGCATAATAGATCATCGGCGTGGGCAAAACGCCCAGGTTGACCACGTCGACCCCGGCGTCGCACAGGCCCTCGATCAAGGCCCCCAAGAAGATTTCGGTCGACGACCGGCCATCGCCGCCGACCACGAACTTTTCGCCCTTGGCCACTCGCCGGCCCAGCGCGCGCCCACA
>JAJYGU010000283.1 GCA_021784975.1 Planctomycetota bacterium | reverse complement strand
GTCACTTGCGTCCTGCAAAAACGCCTTGTGACAGAAGAGCCTTTTTCATTGCAAGATCAGTTTTGAAACTCCAACCGGCCTACGGCCGGTTTCTCAGAAAGTGCAGGACTTGTGCATCAGGGTGATTATGTGGCAGAGGTAGACGTTGAACTCGTTTACACCGACGAGGGCTGGTCTCCCTACCTGTCTTTGGACGATGCTCAAGAGCTCGACGACGTCAGGGATGCCTTGCGTAAGGGGGACTTAAGGCAAGCTGCTCAACGCGGGCGGGTTTATACGCTTACTCCGATAGCATTATAATGATCTAATGGGTGATCGTTTCGCCTGCCCCACAAACGTCGGAGGAAGACAAAGCCTTCGCCCCCTTATCTGCCTCTAGAGGTCCAGCAAGATCCGCAGCCGCAAGGCCACGGCTTCCATGGTAGCGGCCGAAACGGCGGCCAGTTGTTTTCCGGCGCAACTCCTCCCCGGCGACCCGCGTCCGCGAATCGAAACAATCCAACCGGCAACTGGGCGGCAATGGAAGTCTTAATCTCACGAACAGCAGGCCTCGCGGTCTGCCGATGCTAGGGCTCCAAGGGCAGTCCGCTAGCCAGGAGGGTCAGTTCGCAGACTAACAGGTCGTGCGCCGGCGAATACTCATTCTTCTTCTCGCCGCGGAGGATCCGTGCCAGGTCGCGGAGCATCTCGGTGTAGCGGCCCGGCGAAGGGGGGAGCTGGACCTCCTGATAGCCGCGCTGATATCGGCCCCGCGGCTCGGCCAGCGCCAAGCGCAGTTTGGGCGGCTCCACGGGCTTGATGTCGACCGTCCCCTGCTGGCCGCAGACGGTGAATTGCCGCCGCCGCTCCCCTTCGACCTCCACCACCGAACTGCGGATCGTGCAAATCGCCTTGGGATACTCGAACACCGCCAGTTGATTGTCGGCCAGATTGTCTTCCGGCCATGTCCGCCGCACGTAGGGCGTTACCTTGTCCGGCCGGCCCAGAAGGATCGCCAGAACGTCGATCAGATGGCAGCCCAACTCGAACATCGTCCCTCCGGGGGACCCGGTGGCGGACTTTCGGCGACTCGCCGCCACCCGCTTGCTGATCACTCCGTCGATCTCGAAGATCTCGCCCAGCCAGCCTTGCCGGGCCGCCTGGAAGCAGAGTTGAAAGCCGGGGTTGTAACGGAACATATAGCCCATCTGGACGGTCAGGCCTTGCCGCCGGGCGTCGTCGAGCACCTTGTGGAACCGGCGGACGGAGACGCCGGCCGGCTTATCCAAATGAACGTGTTTGCCCGCAGCCACGCATCGGGCAGCGGTCTCGACGAGCCGAGCATTGTTGGTTTCCACCGCCACTGCCTCGAGTCCCTTGGTATCGAGCAGGTCCTCCTCGGTCATCCACTTCACCCGGCGATAGACCCCGTGCCCCTCTGCTTTGCGGCGAAGCTCGGGATCGGACTCGGCGATGCCCACCAGCTCGTAGTCGTCCGCCAATTGCAGGAGCGTGGCAAGCTTGCCCGCCGAGTGGCCGTGGCCGGTGCCGATCTGGCCGATCTTGATGCGGCGTTTGGCTGGCGCGCCGCCCAGCACGTACGGTGCGCCGGCCGTCGCGGCCCATCCGACCGCGGCAGTGCCGGCTGTTTTGAGAAAATCGCGTCGTGGTAGTTGGTTCATGGGAGGTCTCCGTGAAGGGAATAGATCAAACGGCCCAAGGGGCCCGCGCCGGGCGGATGCGAAGCCCATTGGCCTCGTCGTCGGCGATGAACTTTTCTTGGGCCGGATCGAAGCGGAGCTTGCGTTTCAGGAGCCAGGCCAGGGCGGCCGCATGGCAGGCGATGTGGGAGTGGCGCATCACGCGGGAATTGGCCGCCGGCTTCTGCCGCGACTTGACGCAATCCAAAAAATTTCGAGCGTGGGTCGAAACGTCCAACCCCACGAGGCGTTTGCCGATGACGTCCTTGAGTTCCTCCTTGAGCGACTCCGGCTGCACTTCGATGCCCCCGTTGTCGCCCGTCTCCACCCAGCCCTCTTCGCCCACGAACCGCACCGGACAGGTCCCCAGCGACTGCACCCACCCGGGGCGCTGGCCGAAGGGCGTCCCGAGGCAATCAATCACCAATTCGACGCCGTTGGCATAGCGGGCATTGATGGTCTTGCCCGACGCCTCGAACTCCACGGGCCCGGTGTCGTCGGCCCCGTTGGCCCATTGGCACAGATCGACCGTATGCGCTCCCCAATCCAACAGCCGGGCGCCGGAATCGAAGTCCCAATATCCCCGCCAACCGCCTTCGACGTAGCGGTGATTGTAGGGACGCCAGGGGGCCGGTCCGAGCCACAGATCCCAATCGATCACCTCGCGCGGCGGAGTGGGCTCGCCCGGCAGCCAGCTCGTCTCGATCGACGGCGTGTAGACCGAGGCCATCAGCTTCCGGATCTTGCCGAGCTTTCCGCCTTGAGCCAAGCGGACGGCGGCCTGGAAGTTGGCCACGCTCCGCCGTTGGGTGCCAGCCTGGAAGACACGGCCCGTCTTCTGGATCGTATCGTCCAGGGCTTGGCAGAGTCCGATGGTCAACCCGCAAGGCTTCTCGCTGTAGATGTCCTTACCGGCCCTGGCCGCCAGGATGGAGGCCGGAGCGTGCCAGCGGTCGCCGGTGGCCACCAGCACGGCGTCGATGTCGCCACGGGCCAGCAATTCACGGAAGTCGCGGTAGAGCTTGCAGTCCTGGTTGCCGTAGTGTTGATCGACGAGTCTCTTGCCCGCCTCCCGCCGGCTGGCCTGCACGTCGCAGATGGCCAGGCACTGGCAGTCCGGCTGCTTGAGGATGCCGCCGAGGTCGTAGGTGGCCCGCGGGCCGATGCCGATCACCCCCAGCGCGATCCGCTCCGACGCAGCCGGTTTGCTTTCGGCCCCTAAAGCCGTCGCCGGTACGAGCCACGGCAGGGCCATCGCGGCCCCGGCTGCCGTGGAACCTTTTAGTACATCGCGTCGCGAGAGTTTCCCTGTTTTCTTCGGCATGGATTATCTCCCATTGTGTGACTGTGTGCAAACGCGCGCCCGGAGCGGGCGCCGGTCCGCCACGATGCCCTTGGCCCCACGGCCCCTATTCTGATTGGTGATCGAGCGGGGAGGAAGTCCCTCTACCGCATTCTGCGGCGCGGGAAACAGACAGATCGTCTAACCACGCCCCAGAGCGATCGGGCGATGCGGGGTTGCCGTGCCCCGGATCGCGGCTGATAATAGAACGGTTGCGGCGAGGAAGCGAAAAACAAGAGGAAAAGGGGAACCGGCGATGGCCGTCATGGTGCTCGATCCCTACTTGGAACAACAAGTCCTGGCCCAACGCATAG
This sequence comes from Planctomycetota bacterium, assembly GCA_021784975.1. GTDB lineage: Bacteria > Planctomycetota > Planctomycetia > Pirellulales > Thermoguttaceae > JAJYGU01. The sequence goes on along the minus strand of JAJYGU010000283.1, from coordinate 17,278 downwards.
GCTCGGATGGCGACCAGTATGACGAGGTCTGGGAAGGAGTCTATATCGTGACGCCGCTACCGAATAACGACCATCAAACGATTGTTGGCGAACTGGTTTGGCTGCTCCAGGAGGTCGTTCGGCGCGGCGAGCTCGGCCAGGTGTTTCCCGGCGTAAACTTGAGCGACCGCGACGAGGGGTGGAAACAGAACTATCGCGAGCCGGATGTCGCCGTGTTCCTCCGGGATACCAAGGCCGTGAATTGCGGCACCCACTGGCGTGGGGCTGCCGATTTTCTGGTCGAGATCATCAGCCCCGGCGAACGGACTCGTGACAAAATCCCCTTCTACGGCAGCATCGGCGTGGGGGAGCTATTGATCGTCGACCGCGAGCCGGGGGCGCTCGAGCTCTACCGCCACCAGCAGAGCCGGCTGGAAATAGTCGGCCAGTCCACCCTTTCCGCCCCCGACGTGCTGACCAGCCGGACCGTCGGCCTTACGTTCCAGCTCTGCCCCGGCGACCCCCGGCCGCAAATCCGCGCAACCCACCCGGCCAGCGGGCGGCAATGGAAGTTTTGAGACTGACGAGTTGTTGAAGGCCGTTTGATGAACGATCCGATCGTTGAAGAAGTTCGCCGTCACCGGATGGAGCACGCGCGCAGCTTCGGCGGGGACTTGAAGCGAATCTGCGAGGATTTGCGACGCATTCAGCGCGAGTCCCGTTGCAAAGTCGATCGCCGGCCGCCCAAACTGTTGCCGCCGATGGAGCGCAAGGATCGGCGGCCGAACGTATAACGGTCGTTTACGACCGTTTCCGCCGAAGGCGGTTCAGGCCCAGCGTAACCCGCGAATCCACGCAAATGCACGCGAATGAGGACGCAAAAAGGAACACCCACCGATTACACGAACCTGTCCGCGGGTAGCTGCGACGGCGAAACGTGAACTCGTGTGGTGCTATTCCGCGCCGCCGGCGACCGTTACCATAACCACCGTGTCGCGCACTCCGGCCAGACGGATCCAGAGCCGTTGGTCTTGGCCATCATACCACCAGCCGTTGGCGGATTTCTCCCAATCGCTCTTCTTGGCGATCTGTCGGATCGGCTTGCCGTCTTGCTGGATCGATGCCACCTTCTGCGGCTGGCGGATGCGGAGGATCGTGTCCCATTTCGGGCCGCCGGACACGCGAATCACCAGTCTCTTGTTGCCGGCCAACATGGTGACCCGCGTGCGGTCGCGGGCGGTTTGGGGCGGAAAATGGTCGGTGTCCCAAAGCGTCGCCTTCGACTCCGCCTTGCCCGGATAGCAGTCAATCGTCCGCCAGCCGGCCGAGGCCTTGCTGCCATGCCCGGCGGCATCGTTCCGCACGTCCATGGCCACAATCGCCCCCAGCCGGACGAAGACTGGGCTGCGGGTTTCCGGCACGGCGACCGTGACGGTCTGTCCGCCTGCGTACTGCTGACGATTGTCCCAATAATCGAGCCAGGCGCCTTGGGGGAAAGTCATTTGTCGCGAAGGCTTGTCGTTGTCCATGACGCCGACTAAAAAGGCGTCGCCGAGCTGGTACTGGTTCTTGCCAACCGGCGCCCGGTGCATCAGCTTTCCTTCGCGGAGGCTGGCCTGCACGTCTTGCGAGTAGAAGAATGGAATCAGCTCCTGGTGCAGCCAGAGATAGCGGCGGAAGGTGGCCAGGAACTCGGGGTCGAACTTCCAGGGGCGGTGCTCGTCATGGCCGCCGATGACGAAGAAGGGCGTCCAGGCGTTCCACTGCATCCAGCGGAGGTAGAGCAGGCGCGGCATGGTGTCCGGGTGCTTGGGATCGGTCTGGTAGCCGCCGGTGTCGGAGCTGGCCACCGGGTAGCCGCGGTCCATGGCGCGGAAGACGCTGCGGATCGCCTCGTCGATCCCCTTGTTGTCCCATGAATGACGCTGGTCGCCGGTCCAGGTCAGCGGAGCGGCGTCCAGCGGGGCGTGCGAGAGATCGAAGCCCTGCGAGTTGGCGATGTCGACCGAGCGAACCATGGTTACGAAATCGGGCTTGCAGCGGCGGCTATAGTCGAAGGTGTCGCGGTAGTAGAGGTCCACGTAATCCCGCAGGCTCATGGTGCCGCGGAAGGTCTTGCGGGGCGTCATGACGAACATCTCGCCGCCGCCGTCGATCTTCCAGCCGTCAACCCCCAGCGAAAGGGCCCGGTCCATGAGCCGATGCCACCAGGCCACCGCCGCCGGGTTGCTGTAGTCGATCATCGCCCCGCGGCCTTTCCACCAACGCAGCGCCATGCCTTGGTTGACGAAGTAGCCATGGGTCTTGCCGTAGACATACAGGTCTTCCCGATCGCCGGGTGCATCGGAGCGGTCCTTGGCGGTATTGACGAAGTTGGTCATCCAAAGGACCACGCGGATCCCGCGACGGTGCAACTGGTCGATCATTCCTTTTGGGTCAGGGTAGCGCTTCTCGTCAAAGCGGAAGTTGTTGTAGGCCGTCGCCCAAGGGCTGTCGATAAGGATCGCGCCGATGGGCAGGTCGTGCGACTCGCAGCCGTGCACCCAGTCCCAAACGGCCGCGGAGGTGTTGATGTCGTCTTCCCAGAACCAAGGCCGCATCGACCAGGGCGGGGCGATCGCCGGGGCGCTGGTGTCGAAATTGCTTTTCATCAGGTTGCCCATCAGGCTGGCTGGCACACGGTCGTCGCCGCGGCCTTCGCCGGGCAAACACGTGCAGAAGAAGACCAGCACGGCGGCCATTGGGCTGCGCCAAGACAAGAGCAGATTGGATTCGGGTCTCATGGCTTGCAAACCTCACCGGAGTTCGTGGAAAACAGTTGCCAGCCCTCGATTATAACCCGAACGCTCTCTTCGAACCGAGCCGCCCCCCTTGTCGGGTTATTGCAATGTGCTCCCACCCGATCAAAAATAAAGCTCCGCAAGAATGGTAGTATTGTGCAGGGATTCGCGACCCGCGGTCCCGGACCTTCGCCCTACCGCCCGCCTCGAAACCGCGCTCTTTGCCTCCGTTCCACCCCAACTGCCGGGAACAACCGGGCATGGAAATCGCACTAGTCGTCGTCGGCGAACGCCACGCGGGCCAGGAAATCCCGGTGCGCCGGGCACCTTTCGTGATCGGCCGGGACAAAGCCTGCCAGCTCCGGCTGGGTTGCAACCTGGTCAGCCGGCGTCACTGCGCGATTCTTTTTGAGGACGGGCGGATCCTCGTCGAGGACTTTCATAGCACCAACGGCACCTTCCTCAATGGCGAAGAGGTTGCGGAACCGCAGGAAGTCCATCATGGCGACCACTTGAATGTGGGCAGCTTCGAGTTCCGGGTCTGCGCGCTCGACGCGGTGGCCGACGACGGTCAGCCGGCGGGGTCTGCCTATCCAGAGACGATTTCTAATATGTCGAGCACGGCGCCTACGAATCACGGCGTGGTCACCGGGCGCGAGATGGGGCTCGACCTGCTCAAGCTGGACACCACCGTGGGCAGCAAGAATCCGACAAAGGCCAAAGAGAAGGTCCAGTTGTCAACCACGCAGCATAGTGGCCCTGCCACAAACCCGCCCGATTCGATTATTGTGTGCGGCGAAGGCATGGCCATGCCGTCGGAGTGAGGCAGGGCCGTTTAGCCGCCGACGGCACGTCGGCCCGAAAAGTAGAAAAGGGGTCGGAGTGGGCCTGTAAGCCGGGTTCTGTTCCCTTCAACCGACGGCCGAAGGGCGATGACCATTTCTCTAGGAGGCCGATTGTCTCGACCCCTCAAGCGATCTACCCGGAAGTCGATGGCGGGCCGGACCAGCCCGCGGGACCCGCGCGACGAAGAAATCATCGGCCGCGGTCCGCTGCTCCCTGTTTGATCTTGCTCCTGGTGGGGTTTGCCTAGCCAGGCTGGTCGCCCAACCTGCTGGTGAGCTCTTACCTCGCCGTTTCACCCTTACTCGGCGGCCGCCGGCGAAGTTGGACTTCGCGGCGACTGCCGGGCGGTCTGCTCTCTGTTGCACTTTCCCGGGCCTTGCGGCCGGTGGGGGTTGCCCACCACCACGTCCTGCGGAGCCCGGACTTTCCTCCCGCCGGCACCAAGCAGGGACCGATAGGGCGGTCCCGCCGGCGTCGGCCGGCGGTCATCCGGCCCACTCCGAACCCATAGTCAACCATAGCCGGTCGGCCGGCAGGGGGAAAGGGGCTGGCAAGTCCCTAGAGTTCTTTCGGGGAACTCGGCTTCGCGGACGGCGGCGACTTCGGGGCCGGGCCCGAGGGGGCGGCCGATGGGCCGGCGGCCGGGGCCGGCGGCAAGCTGCTCGCCGGCGACGGCGGTGGAGAGGCGGGCGGCGGGATGATCGGTTGCCCGGCCTCCAGTCGCTTGACCAGATATTCGGCCAGCTTGTCCTTGGGCGTCAGCTTCACGGCTTCGGCCAGTTGCTTTTTGGCGTCGTCGCGGTTGCCGGTGAGCAGGTACTGGTAGCCCAAGAGAAAACGGGCCGGAGCGGAAGTGGAGTTATCGCCGACGTATTTCTCGAGGGCCCGCAACTGCGTGGTGTACTTCTCGGCATCGCCGTAGTAGCCGAACAGGGTCGGCCAATCGATCGCCGGCCCCAACACCAAGGCCGCATGGGCCTCGGTGGCGGCTCCGCGGTAGTCGTTCAGACCGAGCAAGGCCTGCGCCATCAATTGATGCACCTTCGGGTTTTGCGGGGCCTCGATGGCGGCGTGGCTCGCCTGCCGCAAGGCGTCCCGGTATTCGCCCTTCGTGAAGGCGTCCCGCGCCGAATCGAAGAACTGCACCGCCTCCGGATCCATGCTGCGCAGGGCGGCCTGGTCCTTTTCCGGCGGATAAGCGGCCGTTACGGAAGCCGCCGGATTGCCGGCTACCGCCGTGGCGGGCTGTGACGGCGCGTACTGATAGACATACCCGTTGTAGTCGTCGTACGGATAGACGTCGTAGGTATACACGTAGGGATAGTAGGGATAGGAGAGGCCCAGACCCAGACCGAGCCCCCAGTAGGGCCAGCCGAAGCCCCAATACGGCCAGCCGAAGCCCCAGAAGTACGGATAGTGGTGATAGTAGCCGTAGTAGTGGTCCCAGCCGTAGTGCCCGTAGCCGCCCCAGCCATAGTGACCATACCCGTACCTGCCCCCGTAGCCACCCAGGCCACCCCACTGGCCTCCGCCGTGGTACCCGCCAGGCGCATAGTGTCCGCCGCCGTAGCCGCCATAACCGCCATACCCGTGACTGAAACCGCCGTAACCGCCATACGCGTGACTGAAACCGCCGTAACCGCCGAAGCCGCCGTGTCCGCCGCCGTAACCGCCGAAGCCGCCGTGTCCGCCACCGCCAAAGCCCCCTCCGCCGCCATGCCCGCCTCCTCCACCGCCGTGGGCATTCGCGGTAGTGCTGACGCCCAAAGTGGCGATGGTCAAAGCCAACGCCGTCGCAAGACTTGCCAAGTAGCGTGTGTGAGACATGGGTGCCCCCCTTTCATTAGTAAAGTGCGGTGGGTCGGCCGACGCGATCGCTTCCAGGGGCTCAGCCGTCAACCTTCCTCAATTCTACCGCGCTATGAGGCGAGTTGCACGCTGCCCGACGATTTCATTCGGACTACTCCGCGGCCTGGGCCACCGGGAGCAGGACCTCGAAGGTGCTGCCCTGGCCGGGGGTGCTGCGGGCGGCGATCCGTCCGCCATGACGTTCCGCGATCTTCCGGCAAATGGCCAGCCCGATGCCGGTCCCCTCGAACCGGTCGCGGCCGTGCAAACGTTGGAAGACCTGGAAGATTCGCTCTTGGTCTTTCTCATCGAAGCCAATACCGTTGTCTTCCACGCGGATGCAGCATTGCTTTTCGGAGGTGGGCCGGTCCTGGCCCGTTCGGCGGCCGCGGGAGTAACGACCGGAAACCACCACCAGCGGCGGCGTCTCCGGGCGATGGAACTTCAGGCCGTTGGCGATCAGGTTTTGCAGCAGTTGCCGCATCTGGAGCGGATCGGCTTCGAGGGTCGGCAGCGGCTTGATCTCCACCTGGCCCCCGACCTGCTCGATCTTGACTTCCAAGTCGGCGACGACTTCGCGGGCCACCTGCGTGAGGTCGACGGAGACGAAGCGGCGTCCTTGGCTGGTGACCCGCGAGAGCTGCAGCAGTCCGTCGATCAGCCGCCTCATCCGCTCGGCAGCAGATTGCATCCGCTCGAGACATTCGCGGCCCATCGCGTCGAGCCGGTCGCCGCTGTGGGCTTGCAGCCGCTCGCTGAAGATGCCGATCTTCCGCAACGGTTCCTGCAAATCGTGGGAAGCCACATAGGCGAACTGCTCCAACTCGCGGTTGGATCGCTCCAGCTCGGCGGCGTAGCGGGCCTGCTCCATCTCGGCTTTTTGGCGGCGGCTGATATCGCGGACGAAGAAGGTCAGCACCGGCTCGCCCTGTTCGCGGCTGAGGGTCATGGCCATCTCGGCGGGGAAGGTCTCGCCGTTGGCCCGCATGGCGGTGACCTCGGTGCGCCGTCCCAGCAAAGAACCTTCGCCCAGCGCCAGGTAGCGGTCGATGCGGTTCTCCTGGTCGGGCCCGGCTGGCGGCGGAAAGAGGATGTCCGACGGCTTGACGCCGAGCACCTTGGCCCGCGGGTGGCCGAAGACTTGCTCGGCGGCCCGGTTGAACTCGGTGATGAACCCTTGGTGATTGAGGGTGATGATCGGGTCGAGCGACGACTCCAGGATCGCGTTCTTGCGTCCCTGCACTTCGATCAGGGTGGCCATCAGCCGGGCCATTTCATCGGTAGGGTAGTGGAAGATGGCCAGGCAGGTGGGCTTGCCCTCGGCCGACTTGACCCGCAGCATCTTGGTCTGCACCTCCAGCAGCTCGCCCGACTGCAAGTGGCGGAGTTGGCTATGCCCCTCCCAAGAGCCACAGCGATTGACGGCGGGCACGGCCACGTCGCGCAACTCGGCCCACGACGTCTCGGCGTACCACTCGCGGAGGTTCATGCCGGCAATGCTCTGCTTCTTGCCCAGCCCCAGCAGGCTCCGGCCGGCGGCGTTGAGATACCAGGGCTCCCCGTGGGTCGTGGCCAGGCAGATAAAATCTCGGGAAGCGTCGGCCAGGGACGGACCCAAGGCTGCCGAAGGGACGTCCAGAAGATCCGCCCGCTCGCTCATGGTTCAGCTTTCTGGAAGGCCAGCCCCCTGGAAAGAGGATGTGGGGAAGAGGCGCTGCACATCACACCTTCATTATCATACGCCTCGATGGTCTGTCAACTTCGAGGGGCGTGGGGCGTGGACCGTGCGGAGTGTCCCGATTCGTGTGGCGACCATGCCGCGCATGGCGACCGGCCACAAAAATGAGACTGACCCCTTTGCCCGCTCGAGGCATACGGTATTCCTCACCCTGGCCCTCTCCCGGAGGGAGAGGGGAGCAAGACCGGCGGGCCGGCATCCGAGGAGCGGTGCGCCCGCACGCGGGCGAACCGCGGCCACCAGTGCTGGTAAGCGTAGAGGGCGGCTCGGGCCAGCGGGCGACGCATGGCTAGGGCGAGCCGGCCGACGCCGTAGCTGGCCGGCCGCCAACGCGAAAGCGACTGGTTGAGCGGGCCCATGAAGTCTAATGCCCGGACTTGCTCGTCCTGGTGGAGCTGCTCCAACAGCCGGAAGAAGAGCAGTTGGCCCGGACTGAAGGCGGCAAACTCGGGATCGTAACCGATCTTGTGGGCAAAGCAGACGCCCTTGCCGCGGAATCCATAGAGGAAGGCGATGAGACGCTCGTCCAATTGGAGCGTGGCGAGATCCAACTGGCCCAGCCGCGCGTGCTCTTCGGCTTGACGCACGAAGAACGGAAACATGCCGGGCGTGTGAAGCACCGAGCTGCCGGCCCGGCCCTTCCAACCGCGGTCCTCGACCGCGAATATCTTCCGCATCCTTAGCTCGACCTGATCGAGGCTTAGATCGCAACAGCGCTCGAATTGCAGGTTGCCTTGTTCGGCAAGCCGTCGGGCGGCGCGGGTCATGGCCTGACGATGGTTCTTGGGCAACTGCCGCTGGTACGAATCCCAGTCGTGCCGGATCTCGACACGGCCAACCTGATATTGCTGGCGATGCACCACCGGGACGCCCGCCCGGTCACAGGCGTGTTGCAGCCCTCGCCAGCGCGACGACTCGTGCGGCGCCTCATTCAGCCAAAGCAAAGGCCAGGGCAATTTGCTCACGGTGGCCAACAGAAGGTCGAGGGCGGCATCCACCTCGACATCGTGATCCAGCAGCAGATCGCCGCAGGGGGACCATGCGTTGCCGGGCAGTCCGCCGGCCGGCAGGAACCGGCCGAGGCGGCAGCCGACCAACGGCAGGCTTGCGAGCCATCGGCCATCCTCCTCGACGGCCACCGCCCGAAACGCGGCCTTGGGACAGAAGTGTTCCACCCACTGAGCGATGAACTCCGCACGCGCCATGGGAAGCGCGACATCGCTGCGCCACCAGAGGTCGTCCCATTGGGGCGCCGCGGCTCGCAATTGGTCGATCGACGTCAAGGAAATTGCGCGTAGGGCACTCACGTTCTTTCTCCATTTCAGGGCCAATCCACAGGAAACATGGCTTTTTCTCGGTGGGATGGGACCTTTGCGGCCTGAGGAAGGCGCGAATTGGGACCGGTTGGGACGCGAGGTCTGGTGTGAAGAACGTCCTATCCGTCAGAATCGGAACCGGCGGTCCCGGGCTGTTTTCCAAGCCATACTTGTCGAGGGCACGGTAGCGAGGCCCCCAAGCCATGATATCCTGGTTCCCTACGATGTTTCGACGCCGCCGAGACCTGATGCCGCTGGCCGACCGCGGACCGCTGCGGGTGATGTTCGTCATCACCAGCATGCCGGTGGGCGGGGCGGAGACGCTGCTGGTGGAGATCATCCGCCGCCTGGATCGCCGCCGGTTCCTGCCCGAGCTGTGCTGCCTGAAGTATCTCGACACCTTGGGCGAGTCGCTGGCCAGCCAAGTTCCTACTTTCACCGGCCTGCTGAGCCACAAGTACGACGTGGCCGTGCTCCGGCGTTTGACGCAGTTGTTGCGCCAGCGGAGGACGGACGCGGTGGTGACGGTGGGCACCGGCGGCGACAAGATGTTTTGGGGACGATTGGCCGGCTGGCGGGCCGGCGTGCCGGTGATCTGCTCGGCCTTACACTCCACCGGGCTGCCCGATCACGTCGAGTTGCCCAACCGGTGGCTGGCGCCGTGGACCGACGCCTTCATCGCCGTGGCCGAAGCCCACGGACGATACCTGGCCGAGCACGAGGGCTGCCCGGCCGAGAAAGTCCGCGTGATCCCCAACGGGGCGGACCTGGAACGATTTCACCCACGCTGGCCGAATGTTGCCTTGCAGGAGCGGCTCGGTCTTGGGCCCGAGACGCCGGTGGTAGGCATCGTGGCCGCCTTACGGCCGGAAAAGAATCACGAGCTATTCCTTCAGGCGGCGGCCCTCGTGCATGAACAGTCGCCTGCCGCACGATTTCTGGTGGTCGGCGACGGGCCGCAGCGCGAGAAGTTGCAAACGCTTTGCCGTGCACTGGGGCTGGCAAAGGTGGTCCGATTCCTGGGCACGCGGCGCGACGTGCCGGAGGTGCTGGCACTGGTCAACGTGCTCGTGTTGAGCTCGCATATGGAAGCCAGCCCGCTTTGTCTGCTGGAGGCGATGGCCTGCGAAAAGCCGGTGGTGGCCAGCCGCGTGGGCTCGGTCGTCGAGACGGTAGTGGAGGGTCAAACCGGGTTCCTGGTGCCACCCGGCGACGCGGAAGCGATGGCCCGGCGGATCGTGGTCTTGCTGGCCGATCCCGAGCGGGCGGCGGCGATGGGCCGGGCCGGCCGCGAGCGGGTGATTGCCGGCGGGTCGATCGAACGGACCGTGGCAGGATATCAAGACCTGATTAGCGGCTTGTACGCCGCCAAGTGCCGAAGGGTAGTGATTCGGGCCGGTGGAGATTCCTCGTGTGCCACGGCTTCGCAGAGGCAGTGCTGAAGGAGTCGCGGCTTCCACCGCTCCTGCGAAACCGCGGCATACCGCTCCGTTTCAGGCGCGGCCGCAAGGGGGCCTTGGCTCAGGACGCTGCGCAAGGTACGATGGCGGCCGGATAGGTGGCGGAGCATGGACACCAACCTCACCAGGAATTTCTTGGCCCTGCTGGCGCGGCTGGTCAGTGGGGCGAGCGTCCGCTGGATCGACTCGCAGCCCGATACCTGTCAGCGGGTGTACTTTGCCAACCATACCAGCCATCTGGACGCGATCGTGATCTGGTCGTCGCTGCCGCACGACGTGCGGCTCATCACCCGGCCGGTGGCGGCCAAGGACTACTGGAGCAAGGGACCGATTCGCCGCTACTTGGCCAACAAGTTGTTCCATGCGATCCTGATTGACCGCGAGGAGATCAAGGTGCACCAGAGCCCGGTCGACCTGATGATCCGCGAGATCGGGCACACCTATTCGCTGATCGTCTTTCCGGAAGGCGGGCGGAGCGACGGCCGCGACGTGGGCGAGTTCAAGAGCGGCTTGTTTTACCTGTGCAAGAAAAGGCCGGACCTGGAATTGATCCCCGTGTATCTGGACAACATGAACCGCATCCTGCCCCGCGGCGAGGTGCTGCCGGTGCCGATGCTGAGTTGCCTGACCTTCGGCCCGCCGCTGTGGCTGGAGGCCGGCGAGCCGAAGGCCGACTTCCTGGCCCGCGCGCGGGAGGCGGTGCGGCGGTTGAAAGAGGTGTCGTCGGAGTGAGTGAGATTCGGTGAACGTTGTTAACAACCCACGACTGCTGTACTTGATTGGCGGGGTGTTGCTCTTATTGGGCGTCGCCGAGGTCATCGTGCGGATCTTGAAGCGGCGGCCGGAGAGCGGCATCGACACCGCCATCTTGGAGACCTTTCGCCTCCGGGTGCGCGGTTGGGAGATCTTGTTCTCCGTGTTGGCGGCCGCCTTTCTGCTCGGCCAGACGGTCACCCTCATTCTCTTCCTCTTGATCTCGTTCTGGGCGCTGCGGGAATTCATCACCCTGACGCCCACCCGGCCGGGCGACCACCGCACCTTGTTCTGGGTCTTTTTTCTCTTCCCGCCGTTGCACTACTTCTTCATCTGGCTGGAATGGTACGGCACCTTTTTTATACTGATCCCGGTGTATGCCTTCCTGTTTGTGCCGGCGAGCATCGCCCTAGCCGGCGACTACAAGCGATTCCTGGAGCGGACCGCCAAGATTCAGGTGGGCCTGTTGATTTGCGTCTACTGCCTCAGTTGCGCCCCGGCCCTGCTGACCTTGAAGCTGCCGCCTTTGAGCGAGACCGCCCCAAGCACCGCATCCGCCGAGCCGGAGCGCGGCCTGCGGATACCGGTCCGGGCCACGGCGGCGGAGATCGGCGGCCCGGCGGCGGCAGGTGAGCGGCGGCGACCGCCCGAGGAGACGCCCGACACCGGCGGCAAGGTGACGCTCCTGTTCTTCTTCTTGCTGATCGTGCAGCTTAGCGACGCCCTGCAGTACGCCTGGTCGCAGATCCCCAGCCGGCATGTGATCGCCCCGACGATCAATCCCACCAAGACCTGGGAGGGACTGTTGGGCGGCACGGCCAGCGTGGCCCTGGTGGGCGCCTTGCTCTGGTGGGCGACGCCCTTCCACGGCGCGCATTGGTGGATGTCGGCGGTGATGTCGGCGGTGATCGCGGTGATGGGGTTCGCCGGCAGCCTGACGATGTCGGCCATTAAACGCGACCGCGGCGTCAAAGATTTCGGCACCCTGGTGGAGGGCCACGGCGGCCTGTTGGACCGCATCGACTCGATCTGCTTCGCCGCCCCGGTCTTCTTCCACTGCACCCGCTGGTGGCTGGTGCTGCATGGCTACATGCCGCCCTTCGGGTAACGTCGCGGGCAGCACGTCCTGAAAGGACATGGTGCGCATCAGGCCACGATCTTCCTCCGGCGACGCCCTCCCAGGGCGCGCCACCCATCAGTTCAAGCAGATCAGCGAATGATCTGTTGCTGCGGTTGCTCGGGGGGCAGCGGACGGCTGACCTGCGTCGAGAAGGGATTGGCACTCGGCGGCCCGGAAGGGGGCGGCGGCGGGGAGAGCGAAGCCAGATTGGCAGGCGGCGGCTGGCCGACTCGGTGCCAACCCGAGGCCGGCAGCAGGGTGGCACTCCGCGGATCGAGCACGTTGCCCTGCCCGCTCCGCCCAAACGCCGAGGCCGCCGACGCAGCAGGCGTGGGATTGGCCGACGCCAATGACGACGCGCGGGCCGTCGCGGCCGGAACCGACACCGGCACCAGGTTGATCGCCGCGCCGGCTGCCGGTTGCCGGTCGGGGATGTGGTAGATCAGATTCGGGGCGGGGCGCGGCAGGCGGGCGTTGGCGGCCAGCCTGCCGGCGGCTGCCGAGGGCACGTTCCGCGGGGTAATCGGCGGCGCGCCTCGGCTCACCCAGGCCAACCAGGTGTTTTGCAGCGCGCTCAAGTCGTGGATGCCGTAATGGCGCTCGACCGCTCCCGGCCAGTCGTCGCTCTTCAGCCCGTCGCCGAGAAACTCCACGAACTCCCGCCGTCCGCGGCTCTCGATCAAGAACTCGGCCAGCGAGTAGCCCTGGGCGTAGAGGGGCATGATGTCTTGCGGGTAGTCGGCCATGGCAAACATTTGATTGAAGGGTATGCCGCGGCCGGTGCGGAGAAAGACGTTGAGCATCTGCCAATGCTTGTTCTTCTCGCTGGCATGTTCGACGCTGGTGGCGCCGCCCTCATCCGCCCACCGCGGCAACGGCTGGCGAAAGTGGCTGGCGAAGATGGTGTGGGTGACCTCGTGCGGCAACACCGAATCCAGCAATCGCTGCGGCGACCCCTGGATGTTCATCACCCAATCGTAGACCTCGCCGCGGTCGAACTTGAAGGTGGTGGCCCCGCCGGCCCCCAGGTGCGGGCCGACTTGGACCGTAACCACGCAGGGCTGGGCCCAGTTGGGCAGCGGCTGGCCTAACCACTCGATGGCCAAGTCGTGGCGGTACCGCTCGGCGGTTTGGGCCATGAGTTGGGCGAAGTTGGGGTCGGCGGTGTCAACGATGAAGTTGGTGCTCCGGACGCTGGCGCCCATGGACACCCATAGCACGGCTGCCGCGAAGAGCGCTTGGCTGACGGCCGCCCGCAGGGCGTGCCGATCGATGCGAGCTTCCATGCTCTATCTCGCTTCCTTCATATTGCTAACGTTTCGCCGCGTGCTGACGCCACGCCAAACCGCTCGTGCTGCCGCCAGCCATGCTGCGGCCAGCACGGGCACAGACCAAAACTTAACCGGTGGGGCGAAAACTGCAAAGCCCAATTTCGAGGACACCCCCACCGGTATTGGCATCCCCGTGCCCACCGCCGAGGTGCCACAAGATCGGATGAGGCGACAGATGGGCGCGGATCAACACGGATGATTCGTGTTCATCGGTGTTCATCGGTGGTTTCTCGGCCCGCGAGAGGCGGTTGGGCCGGCTCGCTTGGCAGGGTCAATTCGTGGTAGCCCAACATGGCAGCGGCGATCAGCAGCGGGATCCAGTAGTAGATTATGCGGAAGACGATGATAGCCGCTATTACCACAGGCCCGGTCTTTTCCGGGAAGAAGAACAAGAAAACGCTCTCAAAGACGCCGTAGCCACCGGGTACGTGACTGAGCACGGCTGCCACAAAGGCGAGCATGAACACCCCTAGGATCCGGATATAGCCGCCGGCCAGCGGCGGCAACACCCAATACATGACGGCCGCGGCCACCAGCAAGTCGCCGCAGGCAATCACAATTTGATAGACGGTCAGCTTCGGCGGCGGGATCGGTAGCTTCCAGCCGAACAGCCGCAACGGTTTTCGCAACAGGATGCTCAACATCATGTAACCGGCTGCGAGCGCCAGGAGCACCACCCCGAGCCAGAAGGTATTGTCAAACGGGAGGTGGCAGCGCAGGGCCTCGTGGAAGGCGTCGAGAACTTGCGGGGGGATCCCGAGGGGACTGACGACGAAGACCAGGCCGGCCAAGGTGAACACGCCAAACCAGAAGGTCAGGCCGAGGATGACCAGCAGTTCCAGGATTTGCCCCAGCGATACGCCCCAGGCCGAGTAGAGCCGGTAGCGAATCGAGGTTCCGAACAGGGTAGCCCCAAAATTGTAACTGAAAGCATATCCGGTGAAAGCCGCTACCGAGATCTTGCGCATCGGAAACTTCTCGCCGACCACCCAGCGGACGGCAAACCAATCGTAGCCCACCAGGATGCCGTAGTTGGCCACCGTCAGCAGCGCGGCCACCGCAATGTGCCACCAGGGGATGCCGGACAGCGCATTGCCAATCTGGCACAGGGTGTAGTGCTTCAGGCGCTCGTAAAGCAGCCAGGCGGCGGCCAAGAAGATCGCCAGCACCAGCAGCCGCCCGAACCGATGCAGGAAGCGTTTCATGGCCGCCGCGATCCCATCGCCTTACAAATAGTCCCCGAAAAGTTCGCGGCTGGGGCGCGGAATAACCACCTCCGAGACCAGCAGCCCTCGCCGGCGGGCCTCGGCGGCGGCCACCTGCACGCCGGTCCGCACGTCGGCCACCGCGCCGGTCATCAGACACAGCCCTTTCCCGCCCAAGGCCATGGCCACGTGGATGCGGAAAATGGTCACTCGGGCCGCTTTGGCGGCGGCGTCGGCGGCGGCAATCACGCTCGTGCCGCTGAAGGTCTCGATCACCCCCAAGGCGTCCGCCTCGCCGGGGCTGAGTGTAACCGATTGTCCGAGGGCAGGAAATACCGATTGGTGGACGTTGGGGCAGATCAAGTGGTCGATAATCGCCTCGCCGGCGGCGGCCAGGCCGGCCCGCACCGCGGTCTCCACGTCGCTGACGCTGCCGCCGATCACGATGATGTACTTCCCGGAGCAGATCGTCCGCGCGATCAGCACCTTCACGGTGGCCGCCTTGAGCATTTCGTCTTCAATCTGGTAGCCGACGCCGATACTCGACAGTTCCACGACGCCAACCGATGTCGCAATGGCCATAGGCTTCTCACACTTGGGGGCTAGGATTTCTCGATCCAAATGATTCCGTTGTCCATCGCCGCCACCACGCCGTCGATGGAGGCGTGCACGGGCGCGCCTAGGGCCGGCTTGCCATTGCCAACCGGCGGCCGGCCAAGCGCTTGACCCTTGGCGACGCGGTCGCCAACCTTCACTAGCGGCGTGCACGCCGCGCCGACGTGCTGCTTGAGCTTGATGCCCACCTTGGCAGCCGGCAGCAATTCTCCGCGGAGCGGCCCGACGTTGAGGAAGCGATGCAGGCCGAGCTTGGTCATCAGCCGCGGCATGGGCGCCTTGCGATTAGCCATGTGCAGATCGGGGCGCTGCGGCGAAAACGGCGGATCTTCCCAGCGCTGCTTTTCCACCATCCGGCGGCGCTTATTTTGAGTGCAGACGTTCTTCGGGTCGAGGTCTTCGGGACACGAGTAGAGGCTGCACAGGTTGCACTCGCAACAGAACTGCGTGCCGGCCACGTTCGCCTCCCCCACCAGGTTGAACTCCAGGCTCCGCATGGCCCGGTGCGGCTCGATGGGATGCCCCAACAGCCACCGCGGGCAGAGCTCGGTGCAAAAACTGCACTGATCGCAGGCACTGCGGCCGATCTTGACGGTCTGTTTCCAATCTCGACGGCGGCGACGGACGACGACGTGGTCGCTGGGCAGAACGATCACTCCGCCGGTAGTTTTGTCTACCAAAGCTTGCGGGTTCTCCTCCAGGTAGCCCATCATCACCCCGCCGACCACATAGTTCGGATCAGGAATCGTTGCTCCGCCCGCGGCGGCCACGCACTCGGCCAGAGTCACGCCCACCGGTACGCGAAGCGTAACTGGTTCGGCCACCGCCCCTGCCACGGACAGGTGTTTTTCGGTCACCGGACCCTGCGCCGCGCGCGCGACATTCAAGGCGGTCTCCACATTCATCACCACCGCGCCCACGCTCAACGGGATGCCGCCGGGAGGAATAACGCGGTGCAACACGTCGTAGACTAGGATGAACTCGTCGCCGGCCGGATAAGCGTCGCGCAAGAGCGACACTTCCATAGGGCTGGGCAACCTCGACCGCAGCAGGTCGATCACATCCTGGTATTTTTCCTTGATGCCGATGACGCCCCGCGAGGCGCCCACCAGGTGCATGGCCAGGTGGATGCCCTCGATCACCTCATCGACATAAGCCCGCAGGACTTCCTTGTCCTTGTGCAACAACGGCTCGCACTCGGCGGCGTTAAGGAGGACCGTATCGGCTTTTCCGGAAAGCTTGACATGGGTGGGAAATCCGGCCCCCCCAGCACCAACTACCCCCGCCTCGGAAATCTGTTCAACACTGAGCATACGTATTGGTATTCTGAGAAAATTGCGTGCGAATCTATCCAGTATACAACCTGGGCAGGATAGAGGAAGGACGGCCGGGGGTGGAAAGGAAACACCTCGGTTCGCATCCGGGGACTGGCTCCGTTTTCGCCGCCTCCGACATTGTGATGCTAACAACCGCCATCGGCGAAAACGGTGCCTGTCCCCTTCGTCCGAGGCAAAATGCGATTGCAGAAACGGAAATCTCCCCCACCGCTTCGGCCCAGTCCTCTTTCTCTCTCAAATCGGGTAGAATACGAGGTTCGTAGCAACAATCAGGGATCGTTACGCCCAGCGCCGCGTGGACGGGCTTGATTTCGGCGCATGCAACGATGGCCAATGATCGACTGCGGCGGCGAGTGGCCTACGAGGCTGCCCGGCTCATCTTCCGCCGCGAAGAGCGGCAATATTCGCGGGCGAAGATGAGGGCCGCTCGCCAGTTTTGCGCGGGCCCTGTTCCCGCCGACGATTGGCCCAGCAACCGCGAGATTCGCAGCCGTCTGAAGGCCCTTGTGTCGGCCAACCCAGCCGAGCAAGCGCAGATTCTCAGTGAAGTGGCCGGTGAGGACCACGGCGCCGGCGGTCTGCTCACCGCTGACCAACTGATGGACCGTTTCCGACTCTTCGAACTGCTCTTGGCGGCGCTGGAACAAGTGCTGCAGTCGCCTGAGGATCACCCGGAAGGCGATGCCCTCTATCACAGCCTTCAAGTATTCGAGCTGGGGCGACAGACTCTGCCTTATGACGAGGAGTTTCTGTTGGCCGCGTTGCTGCACGATGTAGGCAAGGCGATCGACCCTCGCGATCACGTGGCCGCCGGTTTGCAGGCCCTGGAAGGGGCAATCACGCCGCGGACGGCGTGGCTGATCGAGCATCACCTCGAAGCCCTAGCGCTCGGCGAAAGCACGTTGGGTCTGCGGCTCCGTCGCCGGCTGGAACAATCGGAGAGCTGCGAC
>JAJYGU010000067.1 GCA_021784975.1 Planctomycetota bacterium | reverse complement strand
CGGCACGCCCATGACCTACCTGTTGCGCGACATCATGGAGCGGGCGGCCACGGTCGAAGAGGCGGTGGACATCTTCCGCAAGACGCCGCGAACCTGCGAATACTACTACTGCCTCAGCGACCGGTCAGGGGGCCTCCGCGGCCTGCGCTGCACGCCCAAGGAAGTCTTGGTCCTGGAGCCCGGCCAACAAAATCCCCTGCTGTCCCACGTGCCCGAGGACACGGTGCTCATGTCGGCCGGCGATCGGGCAGTGGCCTTGAGCAAGCGGGTGCAAGAGCACTACGGCAAGATCGACGTCGCGCAACTGATCGAGATCATCAAGCGGCCGGTGGCCATGCAGTCCAACCTGCACGACGCCATCTTCGCCCCGCAGACGCTGGAGATGTGGTTTGCCGACGCCGGCAAACACACGCCGGCCTGCGACGAGCCCTACGCCCACGTGCGGTTGAAGCAGTTGATCCACTACTACCAGACGATCACCAGCCCATAAGCATTGCCATCATTCTGGCGCGTCTTCGCTCCGCGGCAGGTCGGCCAGCGATTCGAGATTGAAGAGCTTCAGGAAGCGGTCGGTGGTGTGGTAGTGGGCCGTCCGCCGCTTGGGGTCCGGGCGCTCAATTCGCAGCAGCCCGCGCCGCACCAGATGGGCGAGGATGTGGCTGCTGGGC
Source organism: Planctomycetota bacterium (assembly GCA_021784975.1). Lineage (GTDB taxonomy): Bacteria > Planctomycetota > Planctomycetia > Pirellulales > Thermoguttaceae > JAJYGU01. The sequence continues at coordinate 3,818 of JAJYGU010000067.1, read as the reverse complement.
TTGTTGCGCTGGCGGCTGATCTGCTCGGCGGTGATCGGCTGCTGATAGGCCGCCAGGGCCAGCACGTCGATGGCCGGCTGCGAAAGCCGCGTCTCGCGGACGCGGCCAAAAAAGCGGTTGCGCAAGGCCTGATGCTCGCGGCCAAGCACCAGCCGGTAGCCGTCTCCTTCCCCGACGATCTGGTAGGGACAGCCGCCGGCGGCATAGCCGCGATTCAGGTCGCGGACCAGGCCCGGCACCTCGTCGGGCCGCACGCCGCGCATCAGCTCGGCTGCCCGAGTCGGCGTCAGCGGCCGGTTCTCGCGATTGCCCACGAAAAGCATCGCCTCCAGAATGCTGCGCGGACTGATGGGACAGACGGCGTCGTCGGCCGCGTCGGCGACCTGTCCCTCCCCGGCGACGTCTTCGAGGGCCTGGCCCGGACTCGACGGATTTGCCCGACTCGGGATCGTTGCGTCGGCCGATGGGTCGTTCCGCGCGGCGAGATCGCTCCCACTTGCTGGCGGCGTTGCCAAGGCCGCCGCCGCGTCCGCGGGCCGTTCCGGCCTCGCCTCCATCACCTGGGCGAAGGCGGCCGCCAGTTCGTCGAGTGAAATACCGTCCATGAGAGAGGTCTTTTTACTTCCATCGCTTGGCGACTTCGCCTTTCATAAAGCTCAGCCCGTCGCCGGCCAGTTGGCGTTCGCTTTCGTACATCCGCCGCCAGATTTTGGTGGCCGGCAGGATTCGCTCCAACGCCAGCCCGAAGGCCTCGATCACCAGCAGGTTGTCGTAGCCGATCTCCTTGAGCGTATCGAAGGTCTCGTTCCAGCGGACGTTGCCGCGGCCCGGCGTGCTGCGGTCGTTTTCGGAGATGTGAACGTGGACCAGGCAGTCTTTCAAGGCGCGGAGGGCGGCCGGGGTGTTCTTTTCCTCGATGTGCGAGTGGAAGGTGTCGTACATCATTTTGCAGCGGGGATGGCCCACCTCACGGCAGAAGCGGGCTCCGTCAGCGGCCGTGTTGAGCAGGTAGCACTCGAAGCGGTTGAGGTATTCCAGAGCTAGGGTGACGTCGCATTGCTGGGCGTACTCGGCCACCTGCCGCATGCTTTCGGCCGCCCACTTCCACTCGTCCGGCGTCGGCCCGGCGCCGCTGAAGCAGCCGATCGCCGAATGGTACGGCCCCACCAGGGCCTCGGCGCCCACCGCCTGGCAGCAATCCAAGGCGGCCTTGTTGGCGTCGATCCCCTTGCGGCGAATCCCCGCGTCGGCGCTCATCGGGTTGTCGTCGGCTCCGCGGATGGTCACGGCGGTGCGGGCAAGACCGGCCTCGTCGAGATACTTGCCCCAGCGGACGTACTTCCCCAAGTCGATTTCAAACACCGGCACCTCGACGGCGTCGAAGCCGAGCTGCTTGATCTCGTCCAGCAGCGGCCGGGCCTCTTCGTTGAGCGTGTCGGTCCACAGCAATAGGTTCAGGCCGTAACGCATGGTAGGATCCTGATCCGCCCGTCCACTTGTGGGTCACCACAAAGTCTTACGCCCCTGTCAACAATTCACTTTTGCGGGCGGCCACCAGCTTTCGCGCCGCCGGCAACAGGGCCGCAAAGTCACCTGGCAGAGGCGACAACTTCACCCGCCGCATGATCTGGTTCAACCGCGATAATAGTTTGTCATCTTCCAGGTAATTCCACAAGATGCGTTCCCGGCGGAAGTGGCCGATCAGCAGAGCCAGGCGCGGGCCCGTACCGAATTTTGTGTCAAACGGTGCGCAAAGGGGGACAGTCCCATTTTTGTGGCCGGGCACCACGCCAGGCGTGGTCGCCGCAAAAATCGGGGCAGTCCCCAGGCGCCCGGTCGGGTGGGAGGCCATGAAGTTGTCCGCCGTGGGGCGTGAACCGTGGACCGTGGGACGTGGGTGGTGCTCGGCCCGGTGGCCGGCCATGAGGTTGACGGCCGCCGCGACCCGCTCCGCATCAACCTGGTCCAGGGCCTGGTAGTAGGCGTCGAGGCGGTCGGGGCACTCCGCGATCAGGGTTGCATCCAGCAGTACTTCGACCAGCACGTGCCCGAGAAACGCCGGCCGCAGGGTCGCATCGCCGCCGAAGTGATCGCGGACGCAGACGCTCAGAGCCAGCGAGGTTTCGGCGAATGCCCGCGTGCGGTGGAAGCGGGCGTCGTCGCCCAGGTGGCGCAGCACGCCGCCGGCCACTTCCGCCACCCAGGGGCGGGCATCGTGCCGAAAGGCCTCAGCCTGCTTCCCGCGGACCCGCACCTGCCGGTCGACGACCGCCAGCCAGTCGGGCACGGCCGTGCCGGCCACAAAGTACGGCCGATCAAGGAAGGGCAGGGCGTGGGCGAAGTAGTTCATGCGGCGGCAATCGACTGGACTGACATGCAAAGACCTCGACAGGATTCACAAGATGCACAAGATCCAAGAGGTGAAGCCCGTCCGAAAAGAATCTTGTCAATCCTGTTGATCCTGTCTAATCCCGAGTTGCTAGCAGTTTACCGGCTCGTGTCGGGTGCTACAATGTTCGGACCGGAGGAAGGGGACAGTCCTGTTTTCGCGGCCGGGCACCATGCCGGGCATGGTCGCCGCGAAAATTGGGACAGTCCCCGTGAACGTGACGCCTATGAAACGCAGCTTCAAAGACCTGTCGGCCCCCGAGGTGTTGGCCCTGGCGATTTCGCTGGAGGAAGAGGACGCCCGGTTGTTGCAGGAGTTCGCCCGGCTGCTGCGGGCAAACTACCCGAAGGCGGCCGAGTCGCTGGACGCCATGCGCAAGGAAGAAGACACCCATCGGCACCGCCTGGTCGAGCTGTTTCAGCGGAAATACGGCCAGGAGATACCGCTCCTGCGGCGGCAAGATATCCGCGGCTTCGTCCGCCGCGACCCGCTGCAATCGGTCCGACCCTGGGACGTGCGGCGGGTCCGCCGGCAGGTGGCCTTGATGGAACTGGAAACGCAGCGGTTCTATATGCGGGCGGCCCGGTTGGCCCGCGATGCCGAACTGCGGCAACTCTTGGACGATCTGGCCGAGGCCGAACGCCGCCACGAGGTGCTCTCCAGCAAGTTCGATCCGTCACGTCAGCCGGAAGAGGAGCAACAAGACGAGGCCGAGACTGCCCGGCAACTTTTTGTGCTCCAGGTGATTCAGCCGGGGCTGGTGGGCCTGATGGACGGCTCGGTTTCGACCCTGGCCCCCTTGTTCGCCGCCGCTTTCGCCACCCGAAGCACCTGGCCGACGTTCTTGGTGGGCTTGGCGGCCTCGGTAGGGGCGGGCATCAGCATGGGCTTCGCCGAGGCCCTCTCCGACGACGGCAGCCTGACCGGCCGCGGCCACCCGTATCTGCGAGGCTTGATCTGCGCCCTGATGACCTTTGTGGGCGGGATTCTCCATGCCCTGCCCTTCCTCATCCCGAGCTTCTTCGCGGCCACCGCCACCGCCTCGATCTTTGTGGTCTTCGAGCTGTTCGCCATTGCCTGGATCCGCAACCGTTACATGGACAGCCCGTTCGCCACCAGCATCTTCCAAGTGGTCATCGGCGGCGCGCTGGTCTTCGGCTTCGGGGTTCTCATTGGCAGCACCTAAGGGCAATACCGTTGAAATAGTGGTAAACGATTTGGCAGTAGGGTCTTGGGTCTTGGGTCTTCGGTCTTGGTTTGCCCGACCTAACCTACGACAAAGCCGGGCCTACTACAAAGGCCGGGGTTCCGAATCCAAGGCCAAAGACCCAAGGAAGCCCGCAGAAAATGATCTACCGCAGCCTGGCTGGTTTTGGTAGAAGGCGTCTTTTCGGGGGGGCAATCGTGGTTGTTAGGTCTCAGGGACGAG
>JAJYGU010000450.1 GCA_021784975.1 Planctomycetota bacterium | reverse complement strand
GGTTCCCGATTGCCCGCCTTCGCCTGGGGACTGCTGGCATTGGCGAGCTTAAGCCTTGCCTCGTGCGGCGGCACTGGATCGCTGGGAGACGTCCGGGCGTCGGGTCCGGTCCAGGTCAAAGCGGAACCGGGCATCAGCGAAAGGGATGCCGTCGAGCTGGCCAAAAAGGAGTTCACCAACTCCAATGGCGCGTTGAACGCCAGCGACTGCCGCGTCACCGGCGTACGGGCCGCCACGGTCCAGCGCGAACCGGTCTGGATCGTCACCCTAAGGCACCAAGGGATGGTGGTTCCGGGCGAGCCGCTGGAGATGATCGTCAACAAACGCACCGGCGAGGCACACCTGGCTCCGAAGAAGTAGGAGCTACTTGCCCAGCGCCCAGCCGGCGCTGAACCGCGCGCTTGCCCAAAGCCACTTGCCGTCCGGCATAGCCAAGAGGCGTCGCGTTCACTACAAGATGGCCAGTTGGTGCTACAATTTGTGTGAGATACTACACTCGCGCGGACTATTCACGCCGCCGGATGTGTGCCGCGCAGGGTGCACCGTTGCAATCCGAAGTGTAAGCGAGGCTAAGTCCTGTAGGCCGTCCTCGCTTACGCTTCGGGTTACGATGCGGCGGGTGAATAGTGCGGGCTAGTTCTTCACTCCTGGTGGCTACACATGCAAATGCGACGACTTTCCCTTGCGTTGATCTTGGCGATCGGCTGGGCTGCCGGCAATGGGCCCGCGGCGGCCGCCAGCGGCAGCGTCCAACTGGAACTGGTCGGCGACGCGGGCTCGGCCATGGCCTTTCAGCAGTGGGCGCAAGTGTTGGGCAGGGCCGGCATTCGCAACGTGCAATTCCGCTCGGTCGCGGAGGTGCCGGCGCCCTCGATCGACGCACAAGGCACGAAGGACCGGCCGACCTACGTGGTCACCGGCGTGGTCCAGTCGCGCGATCAATTGTCCCTGCCCGGCGTTGTCTTCCGGCGAAGCGAGGTGGGCCGGCTGGCGCAATGGCTCAACGAGCTGGCGGAAGAAGGCCCGCCGGGCCGGCGGGAGGCCAAAGGGGCTTTTCGGCTTCCGCTCTCGCGGCTGCGGCAAATCCAGCAGGAATTGGCGGCCCCGGTCGGGTTCTCGACCCGCGGCATGGCTCGCGACCAGGTTGTCGATAAGATTCTCCAACAGATCAAGCTGCCGGTCACGATCGACTCAGCCGCCGTCCCGAGGCTTGCTGGTGGGACGGTGGAGGAGGATCTGAGCGAGCTTGCCTGCGGCGCGGCCTTGGCCTACGTCCTGCACAATTGCGGCGATTGTCTGACGCTCGGCAAGTCGGGCCAGACGATCACCTACACCGTCGCCCCGGCCAGCCCGGACGTGGAAGCCTGGCCGATTGGCTTAAGCGGGGAAGACCGACGCAGCCAATTGCTGCCGGCGCTGTTTGCGTTTCATAACGTCAACGTGCAAAACGTCTCGGCCGTCATCGCACTGACGGCCATTGGCCAGCAATTGAAAGTCCCCGTGCTGTTGGACCACAAAGCCATGGCGCGGTATGGCATCGACCCGGCCAAGGTAACGGTCTCCTTCCCGCAGAGGCGCACCACCTACAGTCTGGCGTTGCAAAGACTGCTGTTCGAGGCGAAGCTGAGGTTCGAGTTGCGGTACGACGAGGCCCGCCGGCCGTTCTTGTGGGTCACGACGCTCAAGCCGGGGTGATGGCGGAGGGAGGACTCCATGATCGACATCTTTGCGAAACAGCCACCTGCGATCATCGAACGAACCGAGGCGCCACGGAACCATCGCCGCGCGTTCCTGGGCCAGACGGCCGCTACGATGCTGACCGTTCTGGGCGCGGCCAGCCCTTTAGCTTCCGCGAGCGGGCCAAAGAGCACGGCAACGCTTCGAACTTCGCGAGGCAGCGGAGCCAAGAAAGAATCGACAGCTCTAAAGAACGAAAACCAGGCCGATCGACTGCCGCCGGGCTCCTATCCTGCCCTGCTGACTGCCTTTCGAAAAGACCTTTCCATTGACTGGCACGGGGTAGATCAACTCATCGACTTTTGCATCCAGGGGGGATCGGCCGGCATCTTTGCCGGCGGACTGTCGGCCGAAATCGACTTCATGAGCGACCGGGAGAAGGCGCAGTTGGTCGAGCACATTGTCCGTTACACCAACGGAAGAGTGCCCGTCGTGGCGTGCGTCATTACCCGCGGATCCATCGAGACGCAGGCGGAGTTGATCCGCCAGGCGTCTACGCCCCGGCCCGATGCGGTCGCGATTTCCGTCGGCCAACTGGCCGCGCCGGCGGAAGACGAGCGGACCTGGATCCGTCATTGCGACGAGCTGCTGCGTAAAACTCCGGAACAGATTCCGTTGGCGTTCTACGAGTGCCCATGGCCTTACCACCGGCTGTTGGCCGATGGGACGATCGCCTGGGTCGCCGGCACCGGCCGATTCTGCTTTCTCAAAGATACCTGCTGCAACATCGAAAGGATTCGCAGCCGCCTGGAGCTTCTGCGCGGCAGCAGGCTGAAGCTGTACAACGCCAACACCAAGACCCTGCTCGACTCACTGGCAGCCGGGGCCGCGGGCTTCTGCGGAATAGGCGCCAACTACGCACCGGAATTGTATGCTTGGCTCTGCCGCGAGTATGCCCATGAACCCTCGGTGGCCAGCGAACTCCACCACTACCTGCAAAGTTGCGTGAGCCTGACGGAAGGACCGGCTTACCCGGTCCTGGCCAAGGAATATCTTCGCCGGCATGGCCTCAAGATCGGCCGGTTCAGCCGCCGGCGATCGACCGAACTGTCGCGCGGAATAGTGAGAAGACTGGAGCAGATGCGAGTCGCGGAGGATCTCTGGAAGGCTCGCCTTCAGCGGTGACCTGCTTCTGTGCAAAGGGCCGGGGATTCGGAAAACGGGATTATTGATATCGGCGCGCGGGGGATAGCCGTAGGGTGCCTGAAACGCACCCTACGTGCTACGTGCTAGTTCCGCTCCACCAGAAACAGGTGCTCGGTGACGTGGAGGTCCCGGTTGCGGAGGTTTCGGCTGCCACGGAAGGCGTTGTAGCGCGTTTCCAGCACCTGGACGGACCCGATCTGCTTCAATAGCGCCATCATCACGCCCGGTTCGATGAATCCTTCATCGTTGAACGATACCAGGAGAAAGCGCGCATCGAGCGCGTGCAGCAAGTCGCGCAACAACTCCAAGGAGCGGGCCTTGATGTTATAGCCCGATCTTCGCCAATCGGTGGGAATGCCGGAAATCCTGCTAATCTCCGGCGGCCTCTGGTAGTGAACCAAGAGATTCAACATGAAGTAGTTTGACCCGTAGGGGTGCTGGTTGTAGGGCGGGTCGAGATAGGCGAGGTCCAAGCCGCGCAATTCGCGTGCCGCCAGATTCGCATCCGACTGCATTACTTCGACGTCGCACTCGAAGCGGCTGAGGACCGGAAGACGCAGTCGGATCGGACCCCGAATCCGCAGCAGGGCGTCGGCGTTCGTGCCGCCGAACCTGCCGATGCCGGTACGCCGGTCCTTGTAAAATCCCTTAAATACGCCGGCCGTATTGGCGTGGACCGAAGCCTCGCTCAAGAGAGGCCCCAAGACCATCTCCTGCAAGTCGGACGGAACGCAGCCGAGCAACCGGCGGTAGTTGTCCAGGCGGCGGGCGTTGTCGCGGGTGTAGAAGACGCGATCGTGTCTGGTGATGGCGACGTCGTCTTTCGGCGCATACAACTCCTCGATGAAGCCCATTGGAAATGGTTGACTGTCGACGCGGGCGTTCAGAGAGTCCACGATTTGGGCGAGCCGCGGAAAGTCCACCGTGCTCCGGTTGCGAAGGTAGCACCGGGCGACCACGGCCGCGTAGTCCTCGGAATCGTTGCTCACCAGCAGCGAGGCGTGGGCCTTGAAGAAGCGCGACACGACCCCGGACCCGGCAAACACATCGAAGACGCGCAGGCGGCTCTTTCCGAGCCGAGACTTGACTCGCTCGACTGCCTGGGCGATGTTTCCCAGCAGCGACCGTTTGTTGCCGAGGTAGGTGAGCAACTGCTCGCAAAGGTAGCTCGGGTCTTCGCCAAGGGGATGATCGGTCCACCGTATCTTTCGGTGTGTGCCGCCGAGGTTGGTAGCAGCCATTTCATCCCTGATCTCGACTCGTGCAAAATGAGGTAAGGGCTACGCGCATGGCCCGCCTCTCCCACTGGGAGAGGGGGCCTCCAATCACCATCGCAACGGTTTCTGCCAGGCCTCTTTCAGTTCGGCCAGGCCGGCCTCGACGAGCACCGTCTGGTTGTCTTGGCCGACGATCTCCAGCCGGCCAGTGTCGACCGCCTCGCCGATTCGGGCGTGGGGAATGTCGCCCAAAATGGCTTCGAAGGCAGCGGCGTTTTCCGGCGGCACTTCACAGAGGAAGCGGCTATTCGATTCGCTGAACAGGAGGATGGAAGCGGAAATCGTGTCGGGTTCAGGACCGCTGGTCGAACCAGTGTGGGAACCCGT
>JAJYGU010000463.1 GCA_021784975.1 Planctomycetota bacterium | reverse complement strand
GGGCTGCGCCGCCCTGCACGTACCCGGCCCCCGCCTGCCGGACTGGGTTCGCTAAGGTGGAGAAAAGAAGACAAATTGCCCAATGTGACTATCAGGAAAACTCTCGTTGACCGGATCAGTCGTCGCTATTGGTCGCGCTGTGAAATCTGCTAAGGTAAGCGGGTGCGAGCCGAGCGGCTCAAGGAATAGGGAATATTCCGCCGATGGACGGCTATGCGGCTGCAATGGTGGATCTCGCAAGCGATGGTTGACGGCAGTCGGGGCCCTCCTTAGAATAGCTTTCCTCACCGACCCAGTGTGTGACTTTCATCGAGTTCGGCGGATGGTTGAGTGGCCGGTGAGGCGTCGGTACCAAGCACTCCGCGGTGACTTCGAGGTCCCCTCGGCCAGCAAACCATAGCCTCGACCGCCACAGTTTACCGGTCGCCAGAAGGATCGCGGCAGGAGTCTAAAGATGTTGGTTGCTTTGATGAGGCGGCGTACATGGTTGCGGACCATCGCCGTTGGTTTCACGGCCCTTGTAGTGCCTTTTGCGGTTGGCGTCAGTGGGGTTGCTGGGGCGGAAAAATCGCCCAACATGCCTGAACTCCCGGCGGCAAAGAAAATCTCTACCGATCCGAAGACCGGTGGCACGTCAGCGGAAGATCTTGCACGGTCTGGGAAAAATGTGCAGCCTGTACGATCGAGCGAGGACGCTGCAAAGATTGGCAAAGAAGATAAGACGGGCAAGTCCTACGGCCTCGGCGATCCGTCGGCCGCCGAGCGGATGCAGTTGCTGAGGGAAGAAATCCTTTCGGGCGTGCGGCAGCGAGGCATCACCGACAACTTGGCCCGTTTCCAGGAGTATGCCATCGGGCGGCTGGAGGCCTCGGCCCCCCGCTATACCGGCTCGGAGCTGACCGGCAATTGCCGCTTGCATTGGTACGAATGGATGATGCGGCACCTGCTTGACGCCCCCGCGGCGGCCGAGCAATTCACGCGGGAACTGCACACGGCGGTCTGCGACGAGCATGAGGGCTTGGCCAAGACGCTCTCGATCATCGCCGAGAAAATGGACCTCGGCAGCCGCAAGCCGTACGCCATACCGGTGGTTACCTCGCCCCAGCAGGCAATCGAGGTGTTGAAGCAGGCGTTGACCGAATCTCAAATGGCCTATGCGGCCGCGATGGCCCCGCTGGAGAAGGCGGAAATCCGTGAGTTGCAGAGCTACCTGGTGCCCGTCTTTTGCACGCAGAACCAGGTGGGTCACACCGTGGCCGACCGCGGCACCGGTCGCCGTCTTTGCGATCTGATCGAGAAGATCAATCGTGTCTCACTGCTGGCCGCCGCCGAAGCCTTGACGCCGCTGAGCGATCCGCGGCTGCTCGAGCAACTCAAGGCATTACCTTACGACGGCGACTTGGTGGTGCCGGGCGTCACCGGCCGGGTGCTGGCCAAGATCGACACCCCCGCCGGCTCGATCATCGTCGGCGGCAAAGAGCGAAACACTTATCAACTCGATAAGATGCGCGACGCGGCTGCAGTGATCGACCTCGGCGGCGGCGACACTTTTTATGAGGGGACGGTTGGGCTGGACCGCCCGGTCTTGGTGGTGATCGACTTGGGCGGCGACAACGTCTATCAAGGCCATCAGGCCGGCATTCAAGGCGGGGCGGTGCTGGGGGTCTCGATGTTGTTGAACGTCGGCGGCAACAACACCTACGAAGCCCTGGATGTGGCCCAGGGTTCCGCTTTGGCCGGAGTCGGCATCCAGATCGACTACGGCAGCCACAATCGCTACCGCGGCCTGCGCCGCGTGCAAGGGCAGGCGTTGGGAGGGGTGGGCATCCTGATCGGCCGCGGCGGCAAGAACGATTATCATGCGGCCATGTGGGCCCAAGGTTTCGGCAATCCGCTCGGCTTCGGCCTGCTGGACAACGTGGTCGGCGACAATCACTACTATTGCGGCGGCATGTGGCGCGACTCCTACCCGGAAACCCCCGGCTACGAAGGCTGGGGGCAGGGCGTGGGCGCCGGCCTGCGGCAGATCGCCGACGGCGGCATCGGCGTCATCCTCGACGGCGGGGGCGAGAACACCTACGAGTTCGATTACCTCTCGCACGGCGGCGGCTACTGGTGCGGCCTGGGTTTCGCTCGCGATTTCGGCGGCAACACCAAGCGTCTGATCACCCGCACCGCCTACGATGGCGGGCCCCGCACCCAGCCCAGCTTCCAGCGATTTGGCTGCGGCTGGGGTTGCCACTACTCGCTAGGCTTCCTGTTCGACGATTCCGGCGACGACGAGTATGAAGGCACCATCATGGGCACCGGTATGGCCTGGGACTGCTCGATGGGCGTCCTCTGCGACTTCGGCGGCAACGATCATTACAAGGCCACCGGCGGCCTGACCCAAGGAACCGGGGCCCAAATGGGCTTCGGCATCCTCTTCGACTACGGCGGCGAGGACCATTACGAGGGCTACGGGCAGGGCTACGCCATGCCCAACATGTCCTACCATAACATCTACAGTTGCGGCGGGAACTTTGCCTTTCTCATTCACTATGGCGGAAAGGCCAGCTACGGATGCGGGGCCGAGGCCAACAGCTACCTGGAGCGCGGCGGCAGCGGCGGCTTCTTGATCGACCGGACCCAGCGGGATACGGTCCCGGCCACCGCCGCCAAACCCAGCGTCGCCAAGAGCGCGGGCTCCTAGGCATGGTTCCTCAGAACAGGGAGGTTATTGGATGAGTCGCCTTACCGTGGGCATTATTCTCGGCGTCCTTTGGGTCCTCTGCGGTTCCATAACTAATCCGGCTTGGGCAAGCCGCGCCGGTCGCGCCCAGCGGTGGGGCCAGGGCGAGGGGCCGGATCCGGCCACGCAGATCACGCTGCCGCAGCCCGATCCGGCCACGCTGTTGCCGGTCACTCCCGCCTATCTCAGCCGTCCGGTCGAGACCCCACCGTCGCCGCCGGCACCGCCGGTTGCTATTGACGCGACGGTCGGGACCACCGCCCCACAGCCCTCCGCCACCGCGGCATCCTCCGAGGCGGAAAGGGCCAGCGACCAGAAGACAGACCAAGCTGCTCAGGGATCCCCGCAAGCTGCGGCGAACGGCAAACATCCGTTTCCCGCCGCCGTGCTGGCTCTGCGCGATCCGGTCCGCCGCATGCTGGCGCAACAGCAGGCCCAACCCTTCAATACCCACGATAGTCTCCCCGGCGAGATCATGGATTTCTGCCTGGCCTATGGCTGCCGCACGGAGGTCTCGTTGGGAGGCGCCGGCGGGAAGAAGCTCAATGGCATCACCTGCCTGTGCTGGAACTACCCGTGCGCCAGCTTCGAAATGTTGCGGACCGGACCGGGGCACCTCGTCGCCCGCGTCGGCTACGGCTGCCAGGAGTACCCCGGCGAATTCCTCGCCACCCTGGCCCTCTCCAGCGTGCCCGCGACCTATCCGATTCGCGTCGGCCGCGACGAGCGGACCGTGGCCGACCTGGTGGCGGGCGAGCAACTCAGTTGCCGCACTCGCAGCAACATGTCGCTAAAATTGATCGGGCTCAGCTATTACGTGGAGGCCCCGAGCTGGAAGAACGAGCTGGGGGAGGAGTGGTCGTTGGAGCGGGTGATCCAACAGGAGATCGCCCAACCGGTGGTCTCCGCCCCGGACGGCGGCTTGAATCGCCTGATGGGCCTGGCCTATACCGTCCGCCACCGCCTCGAGCAGGGACTGCCTATCGAGGGGCAATATTTGCGGGCGCAGAAGTACGTCGACGACTTTCTGGACTTCGCCTTGCGGTTGGAGAACTCAGACGGCACCTGGGGTCCTTACTTGTTGGCGGCCCACAGCGCCAGCTCCGACCCCCTCACTCAGCTTTGGGCCACCGGCCGAGTGACCGAATGGCTGGCGATGTCGCTGCCCGAGGGCCGGCTGACCGAACCGCGGGTGGTTCGCGCCTTGGAGCAGGTCTTGCGGCTGTTGGACAACCAACGCTACCAGGGAAACGTCGCGGCGCTTTCGACCCAAGAGATCGGCGCATTTGCCCACGCCTTGCACGCCTTGGCGGTCTATGACCAACGGGTGTTCCAGCCGATCGATGCTGCGGAGAAAGCGGCCGCTGAGAAAGCGGCCGCTGAGAAAGCGGCGGCTGAAAAAGCGGCGGCTGAAAAAGCGGCGGCAGACGCGGCCGCTCTCAAAAAGGCGGCGGCCGAGAAAGCCGCGGCTGAAAAGGCCGCTGCGGAGAAGGCGGCCCACCAGGCCGACAAGGAGAAACTGGTCCCCCCAAAGTCGGCCCCCGAGTAACCGCCAAAACTTCGTATTGGCAGGCCGCCCGGCTTTTGGTATTGTAGCGCTTGTTCGCACCGGACCTGGGTGCGACCGCCGTGGTCCCGTGCGGGGCCGCAGACGGGCCGACAAGGAAGGAGGCCAGCGTGCACATCGAGCAACAGCAGGAAGTCCGCGTCCACATCCGCTGGATGATACGCCGCGACATGCCGGAGGTTTTGGCGATCGAGCGCG
>JAJYGU010000215.1 GCA_021784975.1 Planctomycetota bacterium | reverse complement strand
GGAGTGCGGCAACTTGTCGCCGCTTTCCCGGGCCGTCGTAAGGCCGAGGAATACGCAAAGCGGCGACAAGTCGCCGCACTCCAAAGTCAACCCACCCGGCGCAAACGCCTCGCCTATTACCGCTGACGCGGAAATGCCCGTGAACGGGCATCGACAGAAACTGAAGCGGTCATCGTATCGCGGTATCGTGCGATTGCCGCCGCAAGGTGCGATATGCACCTTTCTTCCAAGTCCGAACCAACCGCGTCTTGCGTATTAGTCGATTCTTGCTAAACTTATGGGTTTGCCGCCGACTGGCTGCCATCCGTCATGCCGTGGGTGGGCCACGGCGGAGCTGAGAATTTTCCACAGGACCTCTTATGGCAAGGCGACTTCAAGTCAACAAGGTGAGCAAGCGGCGGGCCAAGACCAAGGTCCGCACCAAAAAGAAGGACCCGATCTTCGTCGATGGGCAGCGGCCGCGGCCGATGTACGTCGATTACAAGGACGTCGAGCTCCTCAAGAAGCTCACCAACCGCCAAGGCAAGATCATCAGCCGACGCAAGAGCGGCTGCACGGCCGTCAGCCAGCACGCCGTCACCAAGGCCATCAAGCACGCCCGGTTCATGGCCCTGCTGCCGTATACCGGCGAGTAGCGAGGGACCGTCCCGATTTTTGCGGCGGGCGCCACTGGCTATCGGGCGAAACATGGTCGGCGTGCTCGCCACAAAAATGGGACTGCCCTTTTCTGCGCCGAGGAGAGAACCCGCACAAATGCGATCCGTGGCTCGGCTGCTGCTCTTCGCCGGCCTTCTCGGGAGCGTAGCCGGTTGCGGGGGCCACGATGGCTTGCTGGGCAGACGCCCTCTACACTGGGCCGCCGATTCGGAAGGCGGGGCGCCCTACATCGCCCTCGATCCCAAAGAGCCCGGCCATTACATTGGCTTCGAGGTCGATCTGGCCAAGGCCCTGGAAAAGGAAATCGGACGCCCGATCCAGTTCGTCCAGTACGATTTCAAAAGCCTGGTGCCGGGCCTCGAACGCGGCGATTTCGATTTCGCCATGAACGGCCTGGAGATCACCCCGGACCGGGCCAAGGTGGTACGGTTCACCAAGCCCTACTACATCTATACGCTGCAGTTGGTGGTCCGCGCCGACGATAACCGTTTCACCACCCTGGAAGCGTGCAAGAAGCTTCACGGCGTGGTGGGCACCCTGGAAGACACGGCCGCCGAACGCATCCTCGACAAGCTGGGGGTCGCCAAGAAAATCTTCGGCAACCAGGTCGAGCCCTATGAGGATCTGCAGTACGGCCGGCTGGATGCCGTGCTCCTCGACCTGCCCATCGCCATCTATTATGCCAAGCCCAATCCCAAGCTCAAGTTCGTCGGAAAACCTTTTGGCGCCGGCTATTACGCCATCGGCTTCCGCAAAGACAACGAGGCTTTGGCTCAACAGTTTGACGAGGCCCTCTCGCGGCTCTTGGCCAACGGCCAGTTGCGCCGCATCTATGAGAAATGGCATATCTGGAACGACGATCAGCAGAATCTCTATCCCGGCCACGGCATTGAGGACCTGTTGAGCGAATCCGCCCGCCGCTGCAACTTCGCCTATTATTTCCGGCTGCTCCTGCAAGGCGCCTTGGTGACCGTTCAGCTCACCGTGACCAGCATGCTGCTGGCCGTAGCGTTGGGCCTGCCGATCGCTTTGCTGCGATTGTACGGGCCGCCGCCGCTGCGGCTCTTGGCGATGATTTATGTCGAGTTCTTTCGCGGCATCCCGGTATTGCTCTTGCTCTACTTCCTCTACTACGGGCTGCCGGTGGTGGCCGACGCCTACCAGTTGCCGGCGGCCCTGAAACTCCAGCCGATCGAAGCGGCTATCCTCGGTTTCGGCCTCAATTACGCGGCCTACCAGGCCGAAATCTTCCGCGGCGGGATCGCCTCGATTCCCCTCGGGCAATGGGAGGCCGGGGCCTCGCTGGGCATGTCGCGGCCGCACATCTTCCGCCGCATCATCCTGCCTCAGGCGATCCGCGTCATCCTGCCGCCCAGCACCAACGACTTCGTGGCCCTGTTCAAGGACACCAGCATCGTCAGCATTATCGCCGTGGTCGAACTGACCAAGCAGTACCAGATTCTCGCCAAATCCAGCCTGAAATACCTGGAAATCGGCTTTGTCACCGCGATGTTGTATCTGCTGATGTCGGTGCCGCTGGGACACCTCTCCCGCTACCTCGAACGCCGCTGGGGGAAAGGCCGATGAGCCCGGAACTCCAAGTCGTCATGACGAACGTCCGCAAGCGGTTCGGCCCGCGGCTGGTGCTCGACGGCATCAGCCTCACCATCGACGCCGGACAGACGGTCGCCCTGATCGGCCCCAGCGGGGCCGGCAAATCGACGCTCCTGCGCTGCATCAACGGTCTGAACAGCTTTGACGAGGGCGAAATCCGGGTCGGCTCCCATACGCTGCTGCCCAACCGCAACCATCATGCCTGCCCCGGGGCCCGCCAGGTGCGGCGGCTCTTCGGCATGATCTTTCAAGACTTCCAGCTCTTCCCGCACCTGACGGCGCTGGAGAACATCACCGAGGCGCCGCGGTGCGTGCTCGGCCTCTCCAAGGCAGATGCCCGATCGCGCGCCATGGCCTTGCTCGATCGCGTCGGGCTGGCGGATCGCGCCACCGCCTATCCCCAGGAACTCTCCGGCGGGCAGAAACAACGGGTGGCCATTGCCCGCGCCATGGCCATGGAACCCCGCGGCCTGCTGTGCGACGAGATCACCAGCGCCTTGGACCCGGAGCTGAAGGGCGAGGTGCTCAACGTGCTGGAAGATCTGAAACGCGACGGCCTGACGCTCGTCATCGTGACCCACGAGATCGGCTTCGCCCGCCGCGCCGCCGATCGCGTGCTGATGCTGGCCGATGGGCGGGTGATCGAAGACGGCCCGCCCAGCCAAGTGTTCGACGCCCCGCAAACGCCCCGCACGCGGCAATTTCTGGGGCAGATGGTGATTTGAGCCAACAATCTCCCCTCTCCCTCCCGGGAGAGGTTAGGGTGAGAGGAAACAGGGCAAGGGCGGAGTTCGGAGGGTGGAGGGCGGAAGGCCAGCGCGCGTCCCCCTCTCCCTCCGGGAGAGGGTAGGGTGAGGGGAGTGTGGCGTGATAGGGTGCGTCGACCGCGTTGAGCCCTACCGGCCTGTCCCGACCATTCTTCGGACGGTAGACAGAAAATTGTCCGCCCTCGACCCTCGCCATTTTGCCTCTCAACCTGCACGCTCCGACCGCGTTCACTTCCCTTCAAAGTCCCAACCCTAATCCTTCAGACTTTCTTGCTGACATTTTCGCGGTTGCTGTGACATATTGGTAGACGGTTAACCGCTCCCCGAGGACGAACATGGTCGATTGGGACGCTCTGGTCCGCGAGCATGGCAGGATGGTCTCCGGCATCGCCTGGCACATCCTCGGCCATGCCGAGGATGTGGAGGATGTTGTGCAAGAGGTCTTCGTCGAGGCCCACCAGCGGTCGTCCAACGGAACGCCGGTAGTGTCCTGGGGAGCCATGTTACGGCGAATAGCGACCTATAGATCGCTCAATGCCTTGCGTCGTCGTCGTCCAGTGCAACCCATAGATATCGAGCAACTTGCGGCTGCCGAAGGCGACCCTTGTTCCATCGCAATCCATCACGAAATGGAGAGGAGACTTCGAGCAGCACTGGTGGACCTTGCGCCGCGTGAGGCAGAGGTGTTCTGCTTGCGATTCTTCGAGCGACTTTCTTATCGCAAGATCAGCGAGGCGTTGGACATCTCGCTCTCAGCGACCTCCACAGCTTTGTTTCAGGCAAGGAGCCACTTGGAAAGGCTGTTAACTGAACAAAAGCAATGAGGTGTGACATGAACGATATCGATTTTGATGCTCCTCCGAGCCCTGACGACCTGCACGGGTCGTTACGAAGTGCGGTAGACGCGATTCTGGCGGCTCCAGGCGCCGACTTCGAGGCCTGGCAACAACGGTGCTTGGCAACCGTGGCGACTTTCGCTGCACCAGCAGTCGCTCGACCAAGAAAGCGAAAGATGTTTTGGCGGTTCGCCAGGCTTGCGGCCGGTGCCGCGGCAGTGGTCGCGGTCTGCTTCGGCACCTGGAGCTTTACATCACGTCGGCCTGCCTGGAACGCGTTTGCCGAGTCGCTGGAGCAAATCCAGAAAGCAAAGACCATATCGTGGAAGTCGATCACGTACATGTACGTTCCCACCGGCAAAGACAACAAAGGACAATGGATTAGGACGGACGAGGAACGCTCATATAAGGCACCGGACATATACCGGGAGGTCCGGCGAGATGCGAAAAATCAGATCGAGTATATCCGGATTACTGATACTGGACATGACCTCTTTATCTACCCAAGACAGAAGACAGCCCACCTCGAAGAAACCGACGTGCATCATCGGTCTTACGGTCCTCGTGGGCCATTTTCCTATGGCTCACAGGAAATCAATCAGTGGCAGTGGGTAGGAACACGCGTAACGCCGA
>JAJYGU010000415.1 GCA_021784975.1 Planctomycetota bacterium | reverse complement strand
GCTTGGTCTCACGCCGCCACTCGTACCGCACAAGTCAGCGTTTCATGCGCATTTCACTCACGGCGCCACCCCCACCAACCTCCAGTTGCGGAACTGCTGACCCAAATCTCGGCCCCTTGCAATCGCCGGCCAAGGCGAGCATACTAACTGTGCTCGGAACCGGACGCACCGGGTCCATAGGGGGGCCCGGCGAAGCGCTTCGAGCATGGGGCCAATTCAGGAGGCTTGGGCGACACGTGAACCAGCATCGCGAATTGCAGGCGTGGGTGGAGGAGATGGCCCGGATGTGCCAGCCGGACCACATCGTTTGGATCGACGGCTCGGAAGACGAGAAAGAGTGCCTCACCGCCGAGGCGGCGGCCACCGGCGAGATCGTCTTGTTGAACCAGGAGAAGCTCCCCGGCTGCCTATACCACCGCACGGCGGTCAACGACGTCGCCCGTACCGAAGACTTGACCTACATCTGCACCACCTTGAAAGAGGACGCCGGGCCGACCAACAACTGGATGTCGCCGGAAGAAGGGTATCGGCGGGCCCGCCCGATCTTCGCCGGCTCGATGCGGGGACGCACCATGTACGTCATCCCCTTTTCGATGGGGCCGGTCGGTTCGCCCTTCAGCAAGATCGGGGTGGAGCTGACCGACAGTATTTACGTCGTGCTCAACATGCGGATCATGACCCACGTCGGGGCCAGTGTGTTGAAGCAGCTCGGCGCGGGCGGGCAATTCACTCGATGTCTGCACGGCAAGGCCGATCTCGATATCGACCGCCGGCTGATTCTGCACTTCCCCGAGGACAACACCATTTGGAGCGTCGGCTCGGGCTATGGCGGCAATGTGCTGTTGGGCAAAAAGTGCCTGGCCCTGC
Organism: Planctomycetota bacterium; assembly: GCA_021784975.1. Taxonomy (GTDB): domain Bacteria; phylum Planctomycetota; class Planctomycetia; order Pirellulales; family Thermoguttaceae; genus JAJYGU01. The sequence continues at coordinate 19,893 of JAJYGU010000415.1, read as the reverse complement.
GGATCGCCAGCCACCTGAGCCGGCGGGAAGGTTGGCTGGCCGAGCACATGCTGGTCATGGGAGTGGAAAACCCGGAGGGGCGGGTGGAATACGTCGCCGCCGCCTTTCCCAGCGCCTGCGGCAAGACCAATCTGGCCATGCTCCTGCCGCCGGAGGGCTTGAAAGCCAAGGGATATCGCATCTGGACCGTCGGCGACGACATCGCCTGGATGCGGATCGACACCGACGGCCGGCTGTGGGCCATCAATCCGGAGACCGGTTTCTTCGGCGTGGCTCCCGGCACGAACACGAAGAGCAACCCGAACATGATGAAGACCATCCGCAGCAAGACCATCTTCACCAACGTGGTGCTCGGCAAAGACGGCAGCGTGTGGTGGGAAGGCGGCGACGGCCAGCCGCCCGCCGAAGGCTGGGATTGGCAGGGCCGGCCCTGGAAGGCGGGCATGAAAGACCAGCAGGGCAAGCCAATCCTTGGCGCCCACCCCAACAGCCGCTTCACCGCCCCGCTGACCCAATGCCCCTCACATTCCTTCCGCACCGAGCACCATCACGGCGTGCCCATCTCGGCCATCGTCTTCGGCGGCCGCCGGGCACACCTGGCCCCGCTGGTCTACGAGGCCTTCGACTGGGAGCACGGCGTGTTCGTCGGGGCCACCATGGCCTCGGAGCGGACCGCCGCCCAATTCGGCAAGCTGGGCGAGGTCCGCCGCGACCCAATGGCCATGCTCCCTTTCTGCGGCTACCACATGGGCGACTATTTCGAGCACTGGCTCAATATGGGCCGGCGGATGGCCAACCCCCCGAAGATCTTCCACGTCAACTGGTTCCGCACCGACGAGCAGGGCAATTTCCTCTGGCCGGGCTATGGCGAGAACTTGCGGGTCATCGAATGGATCCTCGATCGCTGCCGCGGCGAGGCCGACGCCGTCAAGACGCCCATCGGCTACGTCCCCACTACCGAGAGCCTGGACCTGACGGGGCTGAACGTCTCCGCTGAAAACCTGGAGGAGCTGCTGGCGGTGGATCGGGCCGACTGGTACGAGGAAAGCGACAACATCGCCACCTTCTTCGAGCAGTTCGGCAAGCGGCTCCCGCCGGCGATGTGCGAACAGCTCGACGCCTTGCGGCAGCGGCTCCGCTCGCCCATCTCGTTGCTGAAGCCGGGCACGGAAATCCGACCCTTGGCCGCCGAGCTCAACGAGGTGATCCAGCGCGAGAACCCCCACGTCTTCGGCATGCTCTCGGATCTGGGGAAACGCCTCTATTTCCCCAAAGGGATCCTGGCCCAGAGCGCCGAGGCCAAGGAGAAGGCCAAACGCTACGACGCCACCATCGGCATTGCCCGGGAAGACGGCAAGCCCATGTTCCTGCCGTCGGTGATGGAATACTTCCACGGCCTGACGCCCGCCGAGGCGCTGACCTACGCCCCGGCCACCGGCCGGCCCGATCTGCGGAAGCGGTGGCGCGACGAGCTGGTGCGGAAGAACCCCAGCCTGGCCGGCAAGGCGATTTCCATCCCCGTCGTCACCGGCGGTGTCACCCACGCCTTGAGCCTGGTGGGCGACTTGTTCGTCGACAAGGACGACGTGGTGCTGTTGCCCGATAAGTATTGGGAGAATTACGAGCTGCTCTTTGGCGTGCGGCACCGGGCGCAGCTCGGTGTCTATCCGTTCTTCAACTCGGCCGGCGGCTTCAACGTGGAGTGGCTCCGGCAGGCGCTAGCCACTCGGGCCGGCAGTTGGAAGACCATCCTGATCTTGAACTTTCCCAACAACCCGACCGGCTATTCCATCACCCAGTCGGAGATCAAGCAGGTCACCGCGGTTCTCCGCGAAGCGGCCGATGAGGGCCGCAATCTGGTGGTGGTGACCGACGACGCCTATTTCGGGCTGTTTTACAACCAGGAGGTGGCCCAGGAATCGTTGTTCGCCCACTTGGCCGGGCTCCACGAGCGGCTGCTGGCGGTCAAGGTCGACGGCCCGACCAAAGAGGAGTTTGTCTGGGGCCTGCGGATGGGAATGTTGACCTTTGGGGCCAAGGCCTTCTTGAGCGTCGAATCGCTCTACCAGGCCCTGGAAAAGAAGGTGGCCGGGGCCATCCGCAGCGCGGTCTCCAACTGCTCGCACGTCGCCCAGTCGGTGCTGGCCAAGGCGATGGCCAAGCCGGCCCTGCAGGTGCAACAACAGGAGAAACGGGCCACCCTGGCCGCTCGAGCCCGAAAAGTGCAAGAGATCCTGGCCTCGCCCAAATACGCCGCCTGCTGGCAGCCCTATCCCTTCAACGCCGGATATTTCATGTGCCTGAAGCTCAAAGGGCTGGACGCCGAGACCTACCGTAAACACCTGTTGGAGAAATACGGCGTGGGGGTGATCGCCGACGGCGACCGCGACATCCGAGTGGCCTTTTCGTCGGTCGACATCGGGCAGTTGGAAGATCTCTACGACACCCTGGCCGCCGCCGCTGGGGAGTTGCAGGCCGAAGCCTAGCGGCCGTCCAGCAACAACTTCCACTTTCGCCAAGGGGACAGTCCCATTTTCGTCGGACGAAAATTGGGACAGTCCCCAACTTGTTCCTGGACGGCCGCCTAGTAGCGGCCCGGCGCACTTTCAGCCACGGCGTTCCTGACCCGCGGCGGCTTTACCGCACCGCCTTGGCTCAGATGAAGAACGTCTTGTCGGCGGGGTTCTTATTAGTTGGGGAGATGGTGTCGGCGGGCGACTTGAAGAACAAGTCGTAGGCACTTGCGTCGCTACTGACCAGCAAATCCACGGCAGCGGTTCTCAGGACCGTACTGCCGGCCCTCAGCAAATACGGACCGTTCTGCCCGCCCGACTGAGTGCCCGTGAGGTGGGCCACGCGGGTTGCATAGTCGGTTGACGTGTCGCTCCACTCGTTCATGATCGCCAGCAGGGCCTTGTCCTTGCTGGTGTCAATGGGCGTGGCGGGATTGTAGATCGTGGTTCCGCCGATGAGAATGGCGTCGCCGCTGCCGCCGGTCAGCGTGCCGCTGCCGGCGCCGCCGATGATGATGCTCGGCCCCGCCCCGCCCGTCAGCGTGTTGCGCCCGATGCCTCCAAACAGATACGTCGCGCCCCCGCCGCCCGAGAGGTTATCCACACTGCCGCGGTCGCCGTAGAGCCAGGCCGACTGCGTCACGCTGGGCGAGACGGTCATCGAGTCGTTTCCGCTCAGCCCGTGGGCCACGATCCGACTGATCTGCTGGCCGGCCGAACCGAAGGTCCCCCTGGGCACTCCGTTGACCGTCACCGAGACCGTGTAGGGGCTGCTGGTCGAGTTGACGGCAATCGTGTCGTTGCCTGCCGTGCCCCAAATATAGAGGATATTCTCGGCGGGGCTGGCGGCGCTCAACGGATCGGGCATCAGATAGACCGCATTGAGCGTCGGCTCGGCAGTCAGGACCCCGGCCTTGTAGGTAAAGCGATAGTCGGCGTCCACCGCGCCCTTGGCGGTGATGAGATAGCTTCCCGCCGGGCTGGCTGAGGTGGCCATAGTGGTCGCGACCGGCTTCACGGTCAGGCGGGCGGCCGTGTCGCCGTTGACAAAGCCCGCGTAGCTGACCGTCAAGGGCAACGACGTCGGGGTGGCGCCTCGCAGCATCCATTTGTTGTCGGCGCTGACGGTCAACGGGGCCGGCGTGACGGTCACCGAGCCGGTAGTGTAGCGGACGGTGTAATTCGAGCTCGCCTTGGCGTTGCCGATATAGATGCGATAGGGGCCGCCGGCCACGTGGCTCCCGAGGCCGCTGGGCCGCCAGGTCGTGGTCAGCGTGGGCGCCGTCACCATAACGCCAGGCCACGTATCGCCGTTAACCAAGCCGCGCACGGTGTATGCCGCCGGACTGTTCAGGGCCGTTGGCAGGTTGGCCGCCCCATAGGTCACCGTCTGGTTGGCGGCGGTAATCGTCAACAAGGCAGGCGTAATGGTCAAGGTACCGGGGACGTAGGTAATCGGACCATAATCCGCATCCACCGGCGGCGCGGTGAAGATGATCGCTCCGGTATGGACGCCGGCATTGCTGTCGGCGGGCACGGCCAAGCCCAGCGCTGGCTTTTGCGTCAAGCTGGCTACCGTGTCCCCGGCGACAAACCCGCTGGCGTGGAAGGTGAGCGCCGGCACGGAAGCGGTCTCGTAAACCATAGCCTTGTTGTCGGCCGTCAGCACCAAGGTGGTGGCCGGGTCGATCGTTAGGGCGCCGGCCTGATAGGTGATCGCGTAGTTGCCCCATTGCGCGGGCCCGGTGACGTAGATCGGATACGGGCCGCCGTTGACGTGGCTCTTGATGGTGGCGATGGTGGTGATTCTCAGATGCAAAGCCAGCCCGATGCTCGTCAAGCTGTCGCTGCCCACCAGGCCGGAAGACTCATAGGTGAGCGTCGGATTGGCTCTGCCGTAGGTCTTGGACTGGTTGTCCGCGTAGATCAAGAGCGGGGCGCGATTGACCAGGAACGAGATGGTAGCGCTGCTATCGTGGAATTCGGACGGACTGTCGGTGCTGTAAATTGCCTGAACCGTGTGGGTTCCGACCGCAAGCGTGCTCAGCGAGAGGCTGGTGGTCCCGTCCGGCTGGACCGCCGATGCGCCGCGATCCGAGCCGTCGATGACGAAATCCACCGAGCCGGTAGGGGTGAGGTTGACCAGGCCCGTGCTGACCGTGGCTGTGAAAGTGGCCGTCTGGCCGTAGAACGAGCCCTGGGGAGGAATCGGAGTGATGGTGGTGGTGGTGGCGTAGGTGGCCGTCGCGCTGCCGGAGAATTGCGACGTGTTGCCGGCCGGATCGGTGGCGGTGGCGGTAATCCACTCGCCCGCAGTGGTGGCCGCCGCCAAGGTAGTGTGGAAGCTGGCGTTGCCGCTGGCGTCGGTGCTCACCGTGATCGAGCCCAGGTACTGCTGGCCCTCGGCCTGGCCGGAGAGATCTAAGGCCGGGTTGGCGTAGAAGTCGAGGGTGAAAGCGGTGTTGGCCGTGCTGCTGAGGGCGCCGGAGACGGTGGTCGTCGTCCCCGGCTCGGCGGCACTAATCGTGGGAGCGCTGGCCGCCGCGTTGGCGCCGTCCAAAAGTTCGATGCCGGCGTGGTTGGCATAGATCGAGTTGGACTCGATGCGGTTGCCCGCGCAGGTCGCCCCGCTGACCGCCACCCCGGCGGCGCCGCCGTAGGCGATGGTGTTGCCCTGGACGGTGGTGTCGAGGGCCCCGTCGCCGCTGATCGAGATCCCATTGCCGCTGCTGCCAAAGATCAGGTTTCCGGCCACCAGGGCCGCGGCGGTGTTGTCGATATGGACGCCGTCGCCGGTGTTGCCCAAGACGACCGTGCCGCTGGCGTCGGCGCCGATGTAGTTGCCCTGCACCAGGTTGGAAGTAGTGCCCAGCGCGGAAACCACCGTCACGGCGGTGGTGAACGACAACTGCATGCCGCCGACGTTATAGAGGACCTCGATCATGGCCCCAGTGGCCCCGCTGGCCGGCGTGCTGAGGTTCGCCTGGTACTTTCCGCCGCCCAGGTCGCTCAAGGTGGTGCTGGTCCAGGTGGGCGTGGACGGCTGAAGCAAGGCCCGGAAGTCGCGATCGGTGGGATTGGTGGCCTGCCAGAGCAGCACTTGGGTCGGAGGCAGCGAGGCGTTGGTGTTGTTCAGACTGATAATCTGCCCGTCGTTGGTGATCGACCAGGTGTAGGTGGGCAGCGTCAGGCCGTCGATCACCGCCGTATAGAAGTTCATGTCGTCTTGGGCGGCATCGCTGTTCAGACCATGATCCGCATTCTCCACATACCGCAGGTAGGTCGGCCCGTTCATGCCCTGGATGTAGAACATGGCCGAGCCGGGCACGAAAAACTCGTCCTGGGTGGCATCGAGGTAGAACTTGGGCACCGACATGTTGGCCCGGTCTTGGTAGGCCGCCGGATCAACAATGGAGGCCAGGATCTGGCCGTTCGGGGTACCGAGCCGCGAGATCACGTTGTAATGGATGTAGTCTTCGATCTCGACGGTGTAGCCTTGGTCCATGCTGGGACCGGTCAGGCCCTGGTAGAACTCGTGCTGATATTCCATCGACTGCCCCAGGTCCGGCAGATCGGAGACCATGGGGATCATGGCCACCACGCGGGACTTGGGATCGACGGCGGTGGCCAACTGGGTGGTCCAGCCCCGCTTCGAGGCCCCGGTGAGGACGAAATGGCTGATGGTAACGCCGGAACTGGCCGCCTGGGTCGGCACCACCGCCTGCACGGTGTCCATGGCCTTGATGACGCTGTTGACCATCGGCAGGTAGGCGATCCAGGAGGTGTCGCCGGTATTGAGGAACTTGTCGAAGGTGTAGGCGACGATCTGGTCCTCGCTGTGGTTCCACGGCTCGTCGAGGAATTGCTGCGGCTCGTTGGGGACATCCGGCAGATAGACGCCAATCGTTCCGCTCTGGACGGCCACCGCCGCCGTCTCGGGCTCGGCGCTGGTGGGCGGAGTGGAACTGGTGCTGCCGCCGCTGATGTAGAGGAAGGCGGTAGTGGCGCTGGGGTTCAGGTTAGCCGGAACGATGACTTGCAGCCAGTGGTGCCACTGGGGATTGCCGAGCACCATGCCCTGCGGGTCCCAGGTCTGCGATACCATGTCGTAGACGTAGTCGGTGTAGTTGACCCCGCCCACGCTGCCGGTAAGCGTCGTGGCCAGCGTGTGGCTGAAAGATGGATCGGGGGCCGACACATAGGCGTCCAGCGCGCTGGGATCGACGTTCTCAGGCGTGGCCGGCGTGACCACGTTGCTCTGCGAGAGCCCGGCCAGTTCGACGCCTCCTTTGCCGTTGCCGGAAATGATGTTCCGGTCGGCCACGTCGGCGGCGCCGCTGGTGCCGATCTGGTTGTTGGCCGAGTTGTTGGCCACCAGCACGCCGTAGCCGCCGTTGCCCGTCACGGTGGCCCCGTTGGGGCCGACGCCGAGGAAGTTGCCGGCAATCACATTGCCGCCGCCGTCGCCCAGGGCGATCCCGTTCTCGGCGAAGTGGTCGATCACCAGCCCCTCGACGGTCGAGCCGCCGGCGGTGATCGCCAGGCCGTTGGCCGTCCCCGCCTGCGAGCCGTCCAGGACAATCAGCAGCACGGCGTTGTCGCCGCTGGGCGCCGTGTTTTGGCTGGCTCCGGGCTGGCTGTAGCCGTTGATGATTACCGGATCGTTGATGACCGGCAAGGGGGAGAGCGGTTGGATGACGTGCGCGCCGCCGCCGGGAATGTCAAAGTCGATTTCGTCCGGCGTGGCCCCGTTGGGATGGGCGTTGGCGTCGAGGATGGCCTGCCGCAGCGAGCCCGGCCCGCTGTCGTTGGTGTTGGTGACCACCAAGAGCGACGCACTGTAGGTGACGGTGTTGTCCGCGCTGGTCGAGGCGAGGTTGCTCACGCCGTTGGCGTCCTGGGCCACGCCCGCCGGGATGCTGGCGATTACCGTGCCGTCGGCGGTCATTCCGCTGACGGCCACGTTGTAGGTTGCGCCGCTGCCGGTCACGGTGGCGATGGTTGCCCCGGCCGATCCGCTCAAGGTCACTTCGCCGGTGCGAAAACCGGTCACCGGCTCGCTGAAGACGACGGTGAAGTTGATCGGCACGCTGCTGGTGGGGTCCGGCTGGTCGGCGGCCTGGTCGATCGTCACCGTGGGAGCCACCACATTATAACTCACCGTGTTGTCGGTGCTGGTGGAGGCGGTGTTGGTCAGTCCGTTGGAGTCTTGGGCCGCTCCGGCAGAAATGGCGGCAATCACCGTGCCGCTGCCGGTCATCCCGCTGACGGCCACGTCGTAGGTCGTACCGCTGCCGGTCACAATCGCCGTGGTGGCCCCGGCGGTGCCGCTGAGGATCACGCCGCTATTGGTAAAGTCGGTCACCGGCTCGCTGAAGACGGCGGTGAAGTCGATCGGCGAGGTGCTGGTGGGGTCCGGCTGCCCGGCGGCCACGTTAATCGTTACCGTGGGATTCTGATCGTAGTTAAAGGTGGCGTGGAACGCCAGGTTGCTGCCCGGCAGGCCGTCCGCCTTGGCGACCAGGCCGGCAGCCATGTCGATGCTCTGCACGCCGAGGGCCGTCACCGGGCTGGTGGTGTAGGTGAACGTAGCCGTCAGGCCGTCGGCGCTAAGGCTGACGCTGTTGGCCGGCAGAGAGTTGACCGTCAGGTCGCCGGCCTGCAGACTCGACGCGCTAATCGGCTCGGAGAACTGGAGGCTGAAACTGGTGGGGGGCGTGGTTACCACTGCGCCGCCGGCCGGGGTGCTGCTGGTGACCGTTATCGGAGCGGCGGCCAAGTCATAGACCACGGAATCTGCTTTGGGGGTGCCGATGCCGGTCACCAGGTCGTAGCCCGGCCCAGCCGAATAATTGGGGCTTCCGAGGCTCGTGCCACTGGTGATGTCGTTGAAGTCGCCGGGTTTGTTGGCATAAAGCTGGTAAAGATAAGGCAAGGTCTGGCTGGAGCCGTCCAACGAGCCGAGGCCGTGACTGGCGCGGATTTCGTCGGTGATGGCCACCAGCGAAGCCCAGGCGGGGCAGGCAAAACTGGTGCCGCCGATTGGGGTCCAGGGCGTCGAGCTGCCGAAGTCATAGGAATCATAGACGGGCACGCCGGTGGCCGGATCGGCGTCGAAGGACACGTCCGGGTTGGCCCGCATGCCGCCGGCGCTAATCACGTTGGCCCCGTTGTGGATCACCAGCCCTTGCTGGTAGGCCGGTTGGCTCTCGTACAAGCTGAGTCCGCCGGCGCTGCCGGCCCAACCTGCCTCCGAGCCATAATTGCCCGACGCGTCAAGGGTCAAGCTCGTCCCCCCGACAGCCACCACGTTCGGTGAATAGGCCGGGTAGCCGCTCGGCGCGCCGTTGTCGCCGGTGGCAGCCAGGTAGGTGACGCCGTAACCGGCCGGGCTGACCAGGCCCGAATCCAAGCTGGTCTCACCGTTTGCCTCATCGCCTCCAAAACTCATCGAAACCACCTGGGCGCCCGACGACTGACCCGCCCATTGCACGGCCGCCGCCAGGTTGGTCATGCTGTCGTCGGCCGCCTCGACCAAAATGATCTTGGCCATCGGCGCCAGCGAATGTGCCCACTCCACATCCAGCGAAATCTCGGTGGCCCAGCCGCCGTTCACCGGGTCGGGCGTCGCCGGCGTTGGGTAGCTCGTCCCGCCGTTCTGATCGACCTTGGTGAAGAAGCCCGCTGGCTCGGGCAAACCGTACATCAGGTCGAACTGGTGCAGGTCGCTGGTGGAAAAGTTTGCCGCACTGCTGGAGACCATGTTCGGGTCGTCGAACGCATCGACGATGGCGATCGTCTCGCCCGCCCCCTGCTGGGCAACCCCTCCGTCGGTAATCGCATTGATCCCGTAGGCGGTTTCGATTTGGGTGGGCGTGTAACCGCTGGGCGATGCGCTGCCCGACGAGGCGTCAGGACCGTTCGCGTGGTAGATAACGAAGTCCGGGCGGAGGTTTCCGCCAGCCGGAAGGAGGACACTCAATAGAGTCCGCTGCTCGAGTGCCTCCACCGAGAGACGAGTTCGGCCCGGCAAGACTTTTCGCGAATGCTTGGAACCACGAGATCGCCAAACCGATTTTGCAGGTTTCATAACCAACTCCCGTGCCACATAGTAACCCGACGCGTCAGCGAGGGGCCTAAGGTGACTCGCGCCATAGGCGTCGAGTTCTCGCCGTCAACGGAACGCCACAGAGGGCGTTCCCTACAAAAAGGGGACGGGTCCGTCGTTTCGGCCCACCGGTTGCCGGGCAGGCTGCTGGTTGCGCCGAAAAACGGACCCCTCCCCATGCTGCACTAATTCTCGCCGCGCGGCCGCACTCAAATGTCGATCGTGTCGTCGTACACATGCGACCCCGGCATCGGCACCAGCGGGCTAACCGTGTCGAAGCCCGAGGCAAACAACAGGTCGACCGCCGCGTGCCCGTACACCAGAATGTCGTGGGCGCCGTTGTTGTCGTTCACGGTGCCGCCGCTCAGGTCCGAGGTGAGGCACCACGGGCCGTTCAATCCGCCGCTGGCGCCACCCGTCAGATAGCTAATGCGGTCGGAGTAGCTCTGGGTCGAGTTCCACTCGGCGAGGATCGCCATCAGGGCCTGGTCCTGGCTGGTGTCGATCAGACTGGCGGGATTGTAGTCGGTCGTGCCGCCGATCAAGATCGTGTCGCCGCTGCCGTCGGTGAGCTTGCCGCTGCCGACGCCGCCGATGATGATGCTCCTTCCCTTGCCGCCCAGCAGCATGTTCAGGCCGGAGCCGCCGAACAGGTAGGTCGGCCCGCCGCCGCCCGACAGGTTGTCCTGGCTGCCGTTGTCGCCGTAGAGCCAGGCCGGCAAGGTCACGTATTGCGACACCCCGATCGTGTCCTGCCCGGCGACGCCGTGGATCACGATCCGGCTGATGGACGCGCGGTTGGCCGCCACGGGAGATAGCGGTCCAAAGATCCCCCTCGAGACGCCGCTGTACAGCACCGTTACCGTAGTGCCGCCGGCACCGTAGGGATTGACCACGATATTGTCGTTGGCGTTGCTCCCCCAGGCGTAGAGAATGTCCTGTCCGGGGGCGTAGGGATCGGGCATCAGATAGACCGCGTTGCTGGTCGCCCCGACCACCAGATTCGCTCCGGTGTAGCTGATCGTGTAATCCTTGTCCAGCGCCCCGCCCACGGTGATCGGATAAGTCTGCGGAACGCTGGAGGCGGTCGCGGTGGTGGTCACCACCGGCGGCCTGGTCAGGCTGGCCAGCGTGTCGCCGTTCCGCAGGGGCGTGGTTGCCAGCACATGGTAGGTCAAAGGCAAGCTCGCGGGGTCGGTGCCCTGCAACATCCACTTGGGGTCGGCGACGAGCCTCAACGGTACCGGGGTGACGGTCAACCTCCCGCTGACGTACCGGACCGTGTAGTTGTAGACGCCGTTGCTGTTCAGACGCACCACCCCGTTGCCGACGTAGATCGGATACGGGCTGCCCGCCACGTGGCTGCCGACGCCGGGCTGGGTCGTGCTGGCCGCCTTGGCCGTGGTGGTCGCAAACGGCACCGACGAGAAGGCGTTGATCTGCGTGTCGTGGTTGACCAATCCGCTCACCAAGTAGGTCAAGCTGGGCAGCAGGTACGACCCGTAGGCCATGGTTTTGCTGGCGGCGGTGACCGTCAGAGTGGCGGGCAGGACCGTCAACTTGCCCGAGGCGTAGGTCCCGCTGTAATCGGGGTCATACGCCGAGTAGGTGTAGTTGGTGGTGATGTTGCCGGCGTCGAAGTTGATGCCGTACACGCCGGCGTCGCTGCCCTTGGTGCTGGCGGTGGCCGCTTGGGCGGCGGTCACCAGCAGCGGCTTCCTGGGCAGACTGGCCAGGCTGTCGCCGTTGACAAAACCGGCAATGTGGTAGGTGAGCGTCGGCAGGGTGGTGCCCCCGTAGGTCATCCCCTTGCTGTCGGCCGTCAGCACCAGGGTGTTGGCGGGCGTGACGGTCAATCGGCCGCCTTGCGAATAGCTGATCTGGTAGTCTTGCGACTGCATTTCCCCGGTGATGTAGATCGGGTAGCCGATCACGTTCCCGCTGGAATCGAGCAAGACATGGCTTTGCGGCGTGGCCCTCGGTGTGACTTTCAGCGTCGGAGTGATGCCCTCGCTGGCCAAGCTGTCGCCCGGGACCAGGTTGTGGGGGGACGCGTCTACGGCCGAAGCCTGCAGATTGGCTTGGGTCGGCCAGGGATGGCCGTCGGCCCCGCCGTAGTTGTAGGTCTGATTGCCGGCCTGGACGGTCAGCGCCGCGCGGCTGACATTCAAGGTGCCCGGGTTGGTGTTGTAGGTAATGACGTAGTCCGGGTGGTCGACGGTCAGGCGATCCGGCCCGCTGACCGTGATCGGCGAGCTTCCGGCGTGGTACTGATTGGTCAAGAGGTTAAAACTGTCGTTGGGGGCCGAAAGCGTGAACTGGGAGGTAAGGACGGTATTGGCCAGGTTGTCGCCGGTGAAACCGGGTTTTGGCGGCACAAAGGTCCCGCTGACCGTCACATTCATCCCACCGTAGTTGGCCACGAACAGGTTGTCGTTGCCGTCTACGGCCAGGGCCACCGGATTGGCGCCGACGTTTAGAGTGGCGTCCGGCGTCGTGCTCCCGCCGAACAGCGAAGTCCCCAGGAACTCGCTCGCCGTGCCGTCGCGGCTATTGGCCACAAACAGGTCGCCGCTTGAGTCGAAGGCCAGGGCCGTCGGACTCCTGCCGACGGTTAAGGTGGCGTCCGCCGTCAGCGTCGGAGCCCCGCTTGTCAACGAAGTAGCATAGAACTCGCTCACCGTGGCGTCGCCGCTGTTGGCCACGAACAGGTCGCTGTAACCGTCGACGGCCAGGGCCACTGGAGTCGTGCCGACGGTTAGGGTGGCGTCCGGCGTCAGCGTGGCGGCCCCGCTGGTCAGCGAAGCGTCCGTGAACTCGCTCACCGTATTGTCGCCGCTGTTGGCCACGTAAAGATTGCCGGTGTTGAGGTCGTAGGCCAGGGCCACCGGATCGCTGCCGACGGTCAAGGTGCTGATCAGCGTGCCGCCGGCATCAAACTCGCTCACCGTGTTGTCGCCGCTGTTGGCCACGAACAGGTCGCCGCTGACGTCGGTGGCCAGGGCCATCGGAGTCTTGCCGACGGTTAGGGTGGCGTCCGCCGTGAGCGTGGTGCCCCCGCTGGTCAGCGAACTGACAAGGAACTCGCTCACCGTGTTGTCGCCGCTGTTGGCCACGAACAGGTCGCCGCTGGAGTCGAAGGCCAGGGCCACCGGGTTGGCGCCGACGTCTAGGGTGACGTCCGGCGTCGTGCTCCCGCCGGCCAGCGCAGCGGCAGAGAACTCGCTCACCGTGCCGGTGTAATAATCGGCCGCGAACAGGTCGCCGGCAGTGTCGTAAGCCAGGGCGTGAGGGCCCGCCACGCCGGTCAGCGTGGCCACCGCAGCCCCGCTGGAGTCAAACTCGCTCACCGCGCCGAAGGCGGACATGGCCGACAAAGGCTGCTGGCCGTAAATCCAAGACTCGCTGGTGGCGTTGATCGTCAACGTAGCCGGCGAGATTGTCAGATCGCCGGCATCGTAGACGATATTGTAATCCCCGTCCAATGAGGTTGCCGGCCCGCCGCTGAGCGTGAGGTACCACGTGCCATTGGCAGGGCTGGCGTCGTCCCAACCGCTGTTCGGATTGGTGGGCACCGGGATGGTCCCGGCCTGGTCGGTGGTCGCCGCCATGGTGAGCGCCGTCGGGTCGATGCCCAGACTATCGAGCGAATCGCCGGGCAGGTTCGAGCCCGGCACGATACCCACCAGGCCAGTCCACCCCACGGACGTTTGCGAAATCGAAAGGTCCGGATCCTGACCGTAGTTGATCTGCTGATTGTTCGGCGTGATCTTTAGAGTCGCCGGATCGATTTGCAGCGTCCCGTCCAGATATCCGATGATCGCGTAGTCCTGGGTGCCGGACGGGGTCCCGGGCAGATTGGCGACGCTCAAGTTCCAAGTCCCGGCGTCGAAATAACCGGTAGCGGCCGAGACCGTCGCGGTGGTCGCGTCGGTCGGATCGTTGTTGATCGCGGTCTGCAACAGGGCAGTCAGGCCCAGGTTGTCCAGGGTGTCGCCATGGCCCGCGCCGTCGTTCACCAAACCATTGCCGGCAACATCGGTGTAGGTGACGTTGGCGCCCAGGTTGGCGGGGTCCAAAACGCCGTAGTCCTTCTCCAGGTCGTTGACCTGGATCTCCAACTGAGCTTGTCCGATGGTCAGCGTGCCGGGGTAATAGCTGACCGTGTAATTCCCGAGATCGACCGGTCCTTGGACGTCGATCGTATAGGTGCCGGCATTGTAGAAGCCGCCCGGGGGAGCGGTAAACGAGTTGTAGGTAAGGCCGTTGGTATTCGGATTCTGGGTGGCGTCCGGGGACAACAGGCTCAGTTGCGTGTCGTCGAAGGTGTCGGACCCCCACAGACCGCTCACCATGACGGTGGAATCCGAGGCGACATTGTCCCAGCCGGGCGTGGTGCCGGGCACCTGCCCGGCGTAAGAATAAGGCCCCTCGATGTCGCCGGTGAGGGCCGGATCGCCCCCCTGATCCAGGGCTTGGACGGTCAACTGTGCCGGATCGATCGCCAAGTTGGCCGGGGCGCTGTCGACAATCGTATAGTTCTTCAGATCAATCGTCCCGTCCTGACTCGGCGGGCTGACGAAGTTGATCGGATAGGTCCCGGCGTAGCTCACCGGGGTAGTCTGGTCCCCATTGATCGCCACATCCAGCATCGACAGGTCATCGTAGCCGCTGCCCGTGTTGCCGGCGCCGTTGTCCGCCAGATTGTTGATCGAGTCCCAGGGCGCCAGACCGCTATAGTTGTACATCAAGAAGTCGCCGGTGGGGCTATTGGCGTTGCCCGAGAATTGATCGTAATTGTAATTGTCGGCGTCGTAGCCGACGTGTTGCAGCGTCGGATTGTTGGCATCGTAGGCAATCGGAACGTATTGGCCCGTGTTAGGATCAACGGTGCCGTCGGTCATGGCCGGGGTCAACGTAAGCTGGGCCTTGTTGACTACCAGGTTCGCATCGCCGAGGCTGAGGATATAGTCCGGCGCCAAGGCCTGCACGCTCGGCAAGTCGGGATTCGCCGCCGTGCGGAGCTGATAGTTGCCGGCATCGGGCTGGAAAGGAGAAGGAAGAGGCTGCCACGAGCTCGACGCAACGTCATAATACTCCGTTCCCAGCGCCCCGGTCATCAATCCTATCGTGTCCAACGAATCCGCCCACGCCGCGCCGGCGTATTGCAACTGGGACTTGGCGGCCGCAAACACGCTCACCGTGCTGTCGCCCAGGTTGGTCACGTAGAGGTCGCCGTTGGCGGCGACCAGCAGGGCCACCGGGCCGTTCACCCCGCTGCTGAAGACGGCGCTGGCCGCGCCGCTGATATTCCCCGGCGCGAAGGCGCTCACCAGGCTATCGCCGGCGTTGGCCACATACAGATTCCCGGTGGCGTCGACCGCCAAGGCCACCGGGTCGTTCACCTCGGGCGAGCTGAAGGTGGTGGCGGTGGTGGCCCCCGCGGCAAACTCGCTGATCGTGTTGTCGACCGCATTGGCCACAAACAGGTTGCCGCTGGTATCGAAGACCAGCGCCGAGGGCGAGTTTCCCACGGCGAGCTCGGAGTCCTCCGCCACGCTGTCGCCCAGGGCCAGCGTGGACAGCGTGGCGTGATCGAAGACGCTCACCGTGGCCCCTTGTTGGTTGGCCACAAACAGGTCGCCGTTGGCGTCGAAGGCCAGGGCGTGCGGGCCGATCAGGCCCGTCAGCGTGGCCACCGGCGTGGTGAGGCCCAGTGCGGGCGAGAACACGCTTACCGTGGTCCCGGCGCTGGCGCCGTAGTTGGCCACATAGAGATTGCCGCTGGTGGGGTCGAAGGCCAGGGCCTCCGGGTCGTCCAGCGGGGCGCCGGCGCTGCCGGTCAGAACGAAGTCGGGACTGGTGGCGCCGTTGGCCAGCGAAGACCCCAGGAACACGCTCACCGTGTTGTCGCCGCTGTTGGCCACGCACAGGTCGCCGCTTGAGTCGAAGGCCAGGGCCACCGGATTGGCGCCCACGCTCAGGGTGGCCACCGGGGCGCCGCTGGAATCGAACTCGCTCACCGTGCCGGCGTTGGAATTGGCCACGAACAGGTTGCCGTAGGCATCCATGGCTGCGGCCGAAGGCGCGTCCAGCCCAGCGCTCAACTGCGCCTTGGGGGCGGCCGCGAACACGCTCACCGTGTTGTTGCCGGCGTTGGCCACGTAAAGGTTGCCGTTGGCGTCGATCGCCAGGGCCTCGGGACCGTTCACCCCGGTGCTGAAAACGGCGCTGGCCGCGCCGCTGATGGTGCCCGGTAGGAAGACGTTCACCGTGGTCCCGCTGCCGTAGCCATTGTTGGCCACGTATAGATTGCCGCGGGCGTCGACCGCCAGCGCCCACGGGTCGTTCATCGGGGCGGTGGAGGTGGCATCCGGCGTCGTGCTCCCGAGGGCCAGGTTAGACGCTAGGAACTCGCTCACCGTGTTTTCGCCGCTGTTGGCCACGTACAGGTTGCCGCTGGCGTCGCAGACCAGCGCCGAGGGCATGGTCACGAACGGGGTTCCGGTTCCGGTGGTAAGGGTGTAGTCCGCCGACGTGCTCCCGCCGGCCAGCGAAGACCCCAGGAACTCGCTCACCGTGCCGTCGACCGCGTTGGCCACATAAAGGTTGCCGGTGGGGCTGAAGGCCAGCGCGTACGGGCCCGTCCCGGCGTCCAGCGTGTTGTCCGGCGACACGATGGCCCCGCCTCCCGGGGTCAACGAAGCCACCGTCGCGCGATAGAGCACGCTCACCGTGGTCCCCGAGAGCGTGCCGAAATCGGCCACGTAAAGGTTGTCGGTGGTGGGGTCGACGGCCAATCCCTCCGGATTGCTGCCTGCCCCGGTGTCCAGAATGGCGTCCGCCGTCGTGCTCCCGAGGGCTAGCGACTTCGCCAGGAACACGCTCACCTGGTCGCCGTTGGACACGAACAGGTTGCCGCTGCTGTCGACGGCCAGGGCCACCGGGTTATTATCGACGCTGAGGGTGGCGACCAGGGCGCCGCTGGCGTCATACTCGTTCACCGTGTTGGCGCCGCTGTTGGCCACAAACAGGTTGCCCTGGGAGTCGAAGGCCATGGCATAGGGGCTGCTCAAGCCCGAAGTCAGCGTCCTGGCGGGGTCGGTGTTGAAGTTGCCGAAGTCCTGGCCGCCCGCAAAGCTGATCAGATTAGTCGGGTCGGTGCCGTAGCTGGTGGTGACGGTGAGATTGCCCTGGCTATCCGCCGGCGAAACCGTCAGCGCCTTCGGCTCGACGCTCAATAGCCCATTGTCGGCGTACTGCACCCGGTAGTCGCTGCTCAGCAACAGACCGCTGCCGGAGATGAGATAGGGGTCATAGCTGGAGTTGGGATCCGTGACCGGGTCGTAGGTGGCATGGTAGCCGGCGGGCTTCAAGGTGGGCACCGCGTCCAAACTGGCCATGCTGTCGTGGTACTGGAAGCCATCGACGATCGCGCTGTTTGGATCCGCGGGATCCAAGGGGACGCCAACGGCAACCAGGCCGTCCGAATTAACCCATTCGGAACCATCCCACCGCCAGCCGCTGCCCGCCCACTGGGTGTTGAAGTCCGCGATCTGCTGAGGTGTCGCCCCGATGGGCAGCGTCGGAGTCTGCAACTGGTAGTCGGCGGTGTTCGGGTCGTTCACCGTCACGTCGCCGTAGGTCACCGTCTGGTTGTTGGTCGTGATGCTTAACGTCGCCTGGTTAATGGTGGCGATGCCCGAGGTGGCGTTCAGGGCATAGTCCGCCGCCGTCCCATTGCTGCCCGCGGCCAGCACCACGTTGGCCACGTTAATGGCCGCCGTGCCGGCATGGTAGTCGGAGGCGAAAAGGATCGGAGTGCTGGTATCGATCTGGTCGCCCAGCACCAGGCCGGAGGAGAACGTACCGGACAAAGGATCACCCAACACCGGATCGGCGACCGTGTAGGCGCTGGGTGTTTCGTCGGGCATGGTGAACGGCCCGATGATATTTCCATTGGCATCGTAGTTGACCCCGATCTCGCCGTAGGTCACCGATTGGGGGTTGGCCGTAATGTCGAGGGTGCGAGGGGTGACGCTCAGCGTGCCGAAGGTGAAGTTCACGTTGTAGTAGTCGCTGTTGACCGGGAACGACGACCCGATCTGGTACGATCCCACGTCGCTGCTGCAAACCTGCAAAGTGGGGCCCGAGGGGGGGTACGTATACGAGGTGAAATTGGCCGTGGTGGTGATAAAGTCGCTAATCGGCAGACCCCCGTCGATGCTCTCGATGGTGGCACCGTCCATCAGCCCGGAAACGGTTACGTCCTCGTCCACGTACGCAGACGGGTCGGTCAAGGCCGGCAGCGGGTCGCCGTAGGTGACCTGCTGGTTGTGGAACACCACGTTAACGGTTTGTTTCAGGACGGTCAGCGTGCCGGTCTGATAGGTGATGTTGTAGTCCAGATAGCCCTGGCCCGGAAGCGCGCCGGGGACGCTATTCGTATTGGCTTTCTCCAGCATGCCCTGCCCGCGAATCGCGCCGTCGATCACCCATTCCGTTTCGCCGGGGTTTGGGCCGGTCCCCTGATAGTTGGGAATCGGCACGTTGGTCGGGATGGCCCCATAGGCCATCGTCCAGGCCTCGCGGGTCCAGATCAGATTTCCCCCCGAGGTGATACCCGTGGTCCAATTCCAGTAAGTAGCGTCATTGGCCGTGAAGCTGCCGGTTGGGTCGACCGGCTTCAGATCGCCGGTCCACCCGGGCGTGCTAAAGGGGCCGAAGGTGATCGCGCCTGGGTAGACGCCCGGCTGGCTGAACCCGTTGGCGCCCGACAGCGTCACCGAGGGCCCGGGATAGGGCAGATCGATATTGGTCTGCGTGAGGATGCCTTCGTTGACCAGATTGCCGTACTGGGGATAGACACTGTTCTGATTATAGTAATACGAATCCGGGCCGTAGAAATAATCCGTCGTGGTGTCTTCGATGTCGGCCAGCGTGTCACCGTTGACCAGCCCAATGGCGCTGAAATTATTCGGGTCGATAATGCTGGTCGACCCATAGTAGATCGTCGCATCGCTGGCCTTGAGGATGAGGCTGGCCGGATTGACGGTCACGTTCACCGGGAGGGTGGTGATGGTGTAGTCGTTCTGCGAGATAGGCTGCAGCGTCCCGGAGCTGAGCGGCACGGAATATCTGCCCACGTGGCAGCCCAACGGCAAGGCGGCCGTCGGCGGTGAGCTAAAGATGCTGTTGTTGTCGCCGTTGCCATATCCCGAGGCCGACCACTGCAAGGTCGGCGCCACCAGATAGCCGTAGGTGACCGCCGCCGGATTGGCGGAGATCGTCAACGGGCGCGGAGTGATGGCCAAGACCCCGGGCTGGTAGGCCAGGGTGTAGTTGGAGGGCGTCTTCAGGGTCGCGCCGCTTACCAGGATCGGGTAGCCGCTCAGGCTCACGTGACTGATGGCCGTGGCGGTGGTCGAAATGCTGGGCATACTGGCCAATACACCCGTCAAGGTGTCGCCGTTCACCAGCCCTTGCGGGATGTACGTGAGGGTCGGAAGCGCGCCTGCGCCGTACATCATCTGCTGGTTCTGGGCGACCAACGTCAATACTGCGGGCGTCACCGTGAAGGTGCCGGCGGCATAGCTGAAGCTGTAGTTGGGATCGGACGCCCCCGAAATCATGATGCTATTGACGTATTGTTTGGCCGGGGACGACGAGCTGACGGTGGTGGTGAGGTGCGGCTGCGTGCTGAAGCTATAGTTGGACGGATTATCGCCGGCGACCCAACCGCTGGCCGTATAGGTGAGCGTTGGGACCAGGCCGCCGTAGGTCATCGTCTGGTTGTCGGCGGTGAGGGTCATCGAGGCCTTGTTCACCAGGATTCCCGCATACGACGATTGGCTGTCGGCGATCTTCGTCGTATCGCTGCTAATGAAACTCGCATAGATGGAATGACTGCCGGCAGACAGCTTAGGGTCGGTGATCGAGGCGGTCTGGTGGTTCACCAGCGGCTGGGCCGGGCCGAAGGCTGTGCCGTCTTCATAGAACTGCACGCTGCCGTTGACCGACGACTGGGCGGCGCCAAAGACCATGATGTTGGCGGTGAAGGTGTCGCTCTGGCCGTAGGTGATCGCGGTCGGGCTAAGGGTGATATGGGTGAGGGTAGGGGCGGCGCTCAGGAGTTGGCGCTGCTCGAGCGGCTCGAGCAGCAGGGCGCGTCCGCGGCTCGACGCCGCCCGGTTCGACTTGCGATTCGACTTGATGGCCTTCCGCCGCGACGACTTCTTGAAGAACTTGGCAGCAAACATCGTGCAACCCCCG
>JAJYGU010000094.1 GCA_021784975.1 Planctomycetota bacterium | reverse complement strand
TACGCCTTGGCGAACAAAGGGCGAGATACCCGGCTGATCCAGGACTACCTCGGGCACGTGGACATCAAGAATACTGTGCTCTACACAGAGACCGCGGCGGCGCGGTTTGAGGGGTTGTGGGAGTAGCCCGGCCGATTGTTTCCCACCCCGCCTTTTCATGTGTATAATTACCTTCAACCCCGAACCCGACTATCTAACGCCATGAAACTGACCCCTACTCAGGCTTCATTGCTGGCCGGTGCGTCCACCATCTTCGCGATTTCTCCGATCCCGACTGTGACACACTACCACCGTGTGCTTATTTCTCTTTATCAACCCAAGGCCTCTAGCCTGGACGCCCTTCAGAGTGACTGGGTAAGGATTGGGGTGGATATCCACGCGGTATTGACGAAACAGGCCGATGTCCAAGACACCGCCTGATCACAACCCGCCGAAACCTCCCTTCAAGGAAACACCTGTTCACGGAGCAGTAGCGAACGCTCTCGCTTCGCCACAGGCTGTCACACTCCAGATTCAGGCTCAGCAAACCGCCTTTACTGGACCCCTTCCGCCGCCAGAGATTCTCCAGCGGTACGACGCGATTCATTCTGGGTTTGCGAATCGCATCATTACCATGGCTGAGAAAGAAGGCGACCATCGGAGAATGCAGGAAAGAAGCCAATTGGACTCGGATATAGCGGCGCGAGTATTCGCGCTTGAGACCGACCGGAAGACGATCCAGCACGGATTTGACATTCAGCGTCGTGGACAGAATTACGCTTTCTTGGTAGTAGTCGCGACGTTAATTGTCGCGAGCTACTTTGTTCACCTTGGCCACGAGCTGGGTGGCGGTCTGCTCGGTGGTGGTGGCATTGTGGCGCTGGCGTACGTTTTCATTCACGGACACAAGGGAAAAACATCCACGCCAATGACAATTACAGAAGCACCACGGCCAGAGAATTCTGATAACCCCAAGACGCAGTAGCCCGCCAACCGGTCCCTTCACGCTTTCTTTTGTACTACCGTGTTGGCGCCGGGTTTAGATTGACCACCTGCGCCGGGATAAAATTGACCAGGTGATTTTGTCGTGAGACTACTACACGACTGTGGATAAGTCGACCAGACTCGGGTTGGTTTTAGCCTCCTCATCGCTGTGGCGGTAGATGCGCTTGATGCGTCCGGGCTTCTTGGGGTCGGACACCGCCGTGGCGAACAGGCAGGGCCGATGGAAGTTCAGGAACGGGTTGAGGTATTCGCGGCAGAAGGTGTTGAACTGGGCCGCGTAGCGCTGCGGGATATGCGCATAGCCGAAGACCTTGCGTACCACGGCGCCGTTCTTGGTCTCGGCCAGCCCGTTGTCGTTGCTGTGCCGGGGGCGCGAGCGCGTGAACTCGATGCGCAGCCTATTGAGCATCTTGGCTACGCGGTGGTTGACGTACTCGCTGCCGTTGTCGGCGTGGAATCCGATGATCGAGAACGGGAACTGCGCGAGCATCTGTTCGATCACCGGCAACAGATGCGCCTCGGATATGGTCTGTACGCTGGCCACCACCTGCTGAGCGCGATCACGTTCTGTGATGGTTTGCTGATCAAGATCGGCGAGGGTTCGCGGGCCATGGTGTGAAGCCCGCGACCGCGGGTTGCGACGCCGGTTGCCGGGAGGTCGTTCGGAGGCGGTTTTCGTATTGGTTTCCATGAAGCCGGTCTTGGCTTTTTTGGATGTTGACCGGCTTGTGGATAACCGGGGCGACGGTCAAGGCAGCGGCGCCCCGGTCGGGTCGCGCGTCAGAACGGCAGGTCTGTTGGTCCCGGGGGTGTGGTTGAACGCGGGTGTGGTTGGTCTTCGCGTTGCCGATTCCGGTAGCGCAGGATCTGGCCCAGGAACTTGCCGTCGAGTCGATAGGCCAGTTCGGCGAGGAACCCGGTCAGTGCGACGGCGGCCTCGTCGGACAGCGGCGGCAGGGTGTCGAGCAGGTCGGGCTGGGGTGGGCGGCGGCGCTTCATCGGATTGGCACCGGTTTGCGTGCTGCAGCCTTGGCGGGCGTGTCAATCCGAGGGGAGAATCTCGAGCTGGCGCGGAACGCTTTGGGACCTCACCGCCCAGCAAGGGCCACCCCGGACCTGACGGGGCCCAACCCAGCGCGATCGTTTGCGCGTGAGTCCCGGCATCTCGGGCGGGAGCGGCTTGGCGCGGATACGCATGGCGCATACCATTGCCAGAACAGCAACGAGCACCGGACCGATTCTCTGTGGGCACAAGCATGGCAGCAAGCTCCAAACCGCAATACCACCCTTCCGCGGAACTCGAGCACCTGGCCGGCTTGGTCGAGCGCGTCACGTTTCACAACGCCGACAGCGGCTTTTCCGTACTCCGCCTGAAGGTCAAGGGCGAGCGCGAACTGGTGACGCTGGTCGGACATGCCCATTCCGTCACCCCCGGCGAATATGCTTCGGCCTCCGGCACCTGGGTCGCCGACCGGGAGCACGGCCGGCAGTTCAAGGCAGTCTTCGTCAAGATCTCGCCCCCGACCACCCTCACCGGCATCGAGCGCTACCTGGGCTCGGGCATGGTCAAGGGCATCGGCCCGGTCTACGCCGCGCGGCTGGTCAAAGCCTTTGGCGCCGCGGTGTTCGACACCATCGAACGCACTCCGGAGCGCTTGCGCGAGGTCGATGGAATAGGCGAAGTCCGTGCCCGCAAGATCACCTCCGGCTGGGCCGACCAGAAGGTCATCCGCGAGATCATGGTGTTCCTGCACGGCCATGGCGTTTCGACCTCCCGTGCGGTGCGCATCTTCAAAACCTATGGTGCCGATGCCGTGGCGGTGGTATCCGAGAACCCCTATCGCCTGGCGCGCGATATTCGCGGGATCGGCTTTTTGTCGGCAGATACGATCGCCCAGAAGGTTGGCATTGCCCGGGATTCCCCGATGCGGGCGCGCGCCGGCATCTCCTATGCCCTGGCCGAGGCCTCCGGGGAAGGCCACTGCGGTTTGCCCCGTGCGCAGC
The DNA here is from genome assembly GCA_021784975.1 of Planctomycetota bacterium. Taxonomy (GTDB): domain Bacteria; phylum Planctomycetota; class Planctomycetia; order Pirellulales; family Thermoguttaceae; genus JAJYGU01. The sequence goes on along the minus strand of JAJYGU010000094.1, from coordinate 1,524 downwards.
TGGTCGAACTGGCGGTCAAGCTCCTCGAAATTCCCACTCCCATCATCGAGACAGCGATCGACCAGGAAATCGGCGATGAGGTGCTGGTGGCCGACACCGTCGATGGCCAACCCAGCGTGTTTCTGGCAGCGCTCTACAACGCCGAGCAGTCGATCGCCGCGCACATCGGACGTCTACAAAAAGGCCCTTTGCCGTGGAGCGCCTTTGAGGCGGATAAGGCGATCCCCTGGGTCGAGCGAAGGCTCTCCATCCAACTGGCCGACAGCCAGAAGCAAGCGGTCCGTTTGGCGCTGGCCACCAAGATCCTCGTCATTACCGGCGGCCCGGGCGTGGGCAAGACGACGCTCGTGAATTCCATCCTGACGATCCTCAACGCCAAGAAAGTCCGCACTCTCCTGTGCGCCCCTACCGGACGCGCCGCCAAGCGCCTGTCCGAATCGACGGGACGGGAGGCCAAGACGATTCACCGCCTCCTGGAGGTCAGCCCCCGCAACGGTCAGTTCAAGCGCAACGAGGATTGCCCCCTCGAATGCGATCTGCTCGTGGCCGATGAGTGCTCCATGATCGACGTGCCGCTGGCCCACCGGCTGCTGCGAGCCGTAGGTACGGCAAGCGCTGTCGTTTTCGTGGGCGACGTGGATCAGTTGCCCTCCGTCGGGCCTGGGCAGTTCCTGGCCGACCTGATCGCCTCTGGCACCGTGCCGGTCGTGCACCTGACCGAAGTCTTTCGCCAGGCGGCCAACTCCCGGATTGTGCGCAGCGCCCACCAAATCAACCAAGGGGTATTCCCGAGCTTGCCGGGCAATGGCGAAGAATCGGACTTTTACATGGTTCCCGCCGAGGAGCCAGAAACCATCGCCCAGACCATCGCGGACCTGGTCAAGACGCGTCTGCCCCGCAAATTCGGGCTGGACCCGGTGCGCGACATTCAGGTGCTTTGCCCGATGAATCGGGGCAGCACCGGCGCCCGGGGACTGAACCAAGCGCTGCAGGATGCGCTCAACCCTCCGGGGGAAGGCAGTGTCGACCGGTTTGGCTATCGCTTCAGCGCCGGCGACAAGGTAATGCAGATCGAGAACAACTACGACAAGGATGTCTACAACGGCGACATCGGCTTCGTCGCCAAGATCGATCTGGACGAGCAGGAGTTGGCGGTTGATTTCGAGGGGCGCACGGTGAGCTATCCGTTCGGAGAACTCGATGAGCTGGTGCTTTGCTACGCAACGACGATCCACAAGTCCCAGGGATCCGAATACCAGGCAGTGGTTATCCCGTTATCGACGCAGCACTACACCATGCTCAAGCGAAACCTGATCTATACAGGTATCACGCGAGGCAAGCGTCTGGTGGTGATGGTGGGTCAAAAGCGCGCGCTTGCAATCGCAGTCAAGGGAAAACAGGTCGAACGACGCTGGTCAAAGTTGGAGGAGCGGCTGCGCCAGGTGAACCGGCCCTAATGCGAATGGCACTTACATAAGCCTGTAGCACTACAAATGTCCATATCTGTGTACCCGTTCACGAGCC
>JAJYGU010000074.1 GCA_021784975.1 Planctomycetota bacterium | reverse complement strand
ATCGTCTTGTATTTGTTGTACCTCGTGAGGATTGGCGGCGATTTTATGAGCGGCCGTTACCTGACGGCGCCCTTGCTGGCGGCGGTCTGTCTGCTGGGCAGGCTGCCGTGGAACACGAGGAAGACTTGGCTCCCGGCAGCCGCCGTAATTGCCGTGTTGGGGCTTGTGTTCACCAGACCGCTGCCGATCAGGAGCGCCTGCGCGGACTTGGATCAACTCCGCGCTCAAATGATTTCGCAGCGGGGTGTTGAGGATGAGGGAGTATTCTTCTATCGCCCGGCCGCACTTCTGCAAGCTCTTAAAGAGCCGTACACCGAGTTTCCCCGGTCCGAGTGGGTAACTGAGGGCAAGGCGTTGCGAGTCCTCTCCGCGTCCCGCGGCAAGATGGTCTGCGTACGCTATAGCATGGGATATCTCGGCTACTACGCCGGCCCAGACGTATACATTGTCGACTCCTTTGCCCTTTCCGATCCGCTGTTGGCCCGGCTGCCGCCCATCCCGGACCCGTTCTGGCGTATCGGTCATTTCCGTCGCTGGATTCCGGACGGCTATGTTACCACCCTGCGAACCGGGAGGAATGCCTTCCCCGATCCAGGAATCGCCGAATACTACGACCATCTGCGGCTGATTACCCAGGGCGATCTCTGGGACCGGCGGCGCTGGGCGGCCATCTGGAACATGAACCTCGGGCGGTGCGAGCCTCTGTTGCGGCGGGCCCGACGCACGATTTTCTCGATGCCGCCGATCGACTTTAGTTGCCGCGTGGTTCCGCCCACGGCGATGGAAAGACTCGATCGGCTGATCGCGCTGCATCCCGACCAGCCAGCCGTGTACCTCTGTCGTGGCGCGTTTGAGGCCGACCAACAGCAGCCGCGCCGGGCGATCGGCGACTTCACGCGCGTCGTCGCCCTGCAGCCGGATAACGCCTTTGCCTACTACCACCTCGGCACGCAGTATGCCCAGGAGCATGACTTGGACCGCGCAATCGCCGACTACCGACAGGCCATCGCCTTGGCGCCCCAACTGGCTGACGCGCACCGGAAGCTCGGCGATGCATACGTGAGGCAAGGGAAGCTTGCTGAGGCCGTCGAGGAGTTGAACCGAGCCGTGGATCTGGATCCGGAGCAAATACTGGCCTGCGCGGCGTCGGGGTCGATTTACGCCGAACAGCACGATTGGCCGCGGGCTCTGGCCGCATTTCAGCGGTTTGTCGTCGCACTGCCTCTGGAGCCCCTCGGCTACCATCAGATGGCCTGTGTCCTGGCTGCCGCGGGAAACCTGGAGGCCGCTTACCAACTGCAAATCGGCTCGCCTCCACCTCTGGCGGAGGCCCTTGCCAAATTAGCGTGGGTCTTGGCGACACACCCGGACGCAAAGTATCGCAACGGCACGCAGGCTCTTCGGTATGCCCAAGAAGCTGTGGCGCTCCAACCGACCCGGACCGCGCGGCTTCTCGACGTGCTTGCCGCATGTTATGCCGAGGCCGGTCGCTTTCCGCAAGCCGTTGCGGCCGCGCAGAACGCCCTGGCGACGGCCACGGCCCAGGGGGACCAACGATTGGCTGAGGGCATCCGCGCGCGGCTGCGTCTCTACGAAGCCAATATACCGTATCACCTGCCGCTGCCGAGGCGATGAGCCCTCGCTAAGTTTGCTCCAGCCGAGTCTGCGTCGCGTTGTCGCTCGTCCCACCGTGCTGCGCGTGGCTGAGGGCGTCGCGGCGGACGAGTTCGGTCACGATCACTTCCAATCGCCGGTAGCGGTCGTAGAAATAACCGGCGGCAAACAGGCCGCTCAGCACCGCCAGGTACATCACCAGGTCGGTGCCGCGTCCGATCCCCAGCCGTTGCGCCACCACGAAGGTGCTGGCAGGGTAGGCGATCAACCAGGCGGTGGCCAGCCAGCCCGCGGTCACCAGGATGCCCCAACGGCGCCGCACCCGCCGCCGCCAAACCCGCAAGGCGGCGTGCAAGGCCAGCGCCAGGCAGATGGGCACAAAAACAACCTGAAACCTCCACGGGGGCTGCCACGGGCCCGGAGGGTTTGAAAGACCCACGCAAATTGGGACAAAAACCAGTTGAAACAGGTTCATCGCAGCACCTTCTCGATCAACAATTTGACGGCCAGACCAATCGCGTGGGAGCTCTTCTGCCCTTTGCTCAGACTTTCGGCCGTGTATTTGATATGGACCGGGACCTCGACGTACTTCAGCCCGGAGGCGGCGATCTGCTCGACGATCTCCGACGCATGTTCCATGCGGTTGAGGGTAAGCTGAATCCGTTCCGCCCCGGCGCGGGTCATCGCCCGCAAGCCGTTATGGGCGTCGCTCAGCCGCACCCCGGAGAAGAGGCGGGTAAACAGCACCGCCAGGCGGAGCGTCAGCTTTCGCAAGAAGGGAATGCCGGTGGCCCTGCCCAGGAAGCGCGAGCCCATAGCATAATCTGCCGAGTGGGATTCCAACGCGCCGACCAGGGCGGGAATGTCGGCGGCGCAGTGTTGGCCGTCGGCGTCAAAGGTGACGAGGTAGGCGGCCCCCTGCGACAAGGCAAAGGAGAGGCCGGTTTGCAGCGACGCCCCCTGACCGAGATTCACGGCGTGCCGCAGCAGCCAGACCGGCCGTTGAACCGCTTCGCGGGACGTCTGGTCGCTCGAACCGTCGTCGACCACCACCACATTCCGCACCACCCCGAGCAGATCGTCCAACACCGGACCGATCCGCTGTTGCTCGTTGTAGGCGGCCAGAACGACCCACACGTTCTCGGGCAGGTTGGCATCCGCCATAGCGGCCGTCTCGCAAAGTGAAGGGAGCAGCTTCGGCTCTCCTTCCATCGTAGCACGCGCGCCGCATACCCGCCAGTGTGTTGATCTGGTGTTGCGGAAGCGTCGCAGACTGACGTGATCAAATTAACGGTTTAGCCTTGTATCGGACAAGAAGCTCACGCAAAGACGCCAAGACGCAAAGCAGAAGAGCACCTTGCCGGAAAGCCGGTGCGGTCAGCGTCGTTTGCACAGTAGCGTTTTCATTTCCGGTTCTGTTTCCTTTGCGCCTTTGCGTCTTTGCGTGAGACATCTACCACTACGGTCGACGGCGCTGGTATTGCGTCCAGGTGAAGAGTTTGTAGACCCACGAAGGCGGCAAGCGCAGCAGGCCCCGTTCCAGCCATACACGTAAACGGTCGCCCAGGTTCATGCTGTCAGCCCAATACCGCTTCTTAAGCTCGAGCGTGCCGCGCATCATCTCCTGCAGCCGTGTAGCCTTCCAAGCGGTCGGGTGAATTCGGTAGCGCAACAGCGGCTCCGGGTGATTGCCCAACCCAGCCCCCTGCCGGGCCAGCCGGGCCCATAGTTCGTAATCCTCGGTGCCTGGGTAGGGAAGGTAGCCGCCTGCCTGACGTACCAGGTCGGTGCGAAACATCACGCTGGGGTGCGCCAGCGGGTTGAACCTCCGCATGCCGGCCATCACCGCCGCGTGCTCAACAGGGTAGCGACGCCAACCTACGACGCGGCCGGCGTGATCGATGATCGTCAACTGGCTGCCCAACACGGCGATCTCGGCATGACGCTGCAAATACTCGACCTGGGCTTCAAGGCGGTTCGGCTCGCAGACGTCGTCGGCGTCGAGGCGGGCAACCAGCTCGCCGCGGGCCTGCGCCAGCCCCAGGTTCAGTTGCTCCGCGAACGAGGTCCGCGCGGGATTGCAATGATAGCGGATCCGCGAATCTGGAAATTTTCTGAGCAGCTCCTCCGCCGTCTCGGGTGAAGGATCTTCGACAATCACCAGCTCCCAATCCTGGTACGACTGCTCCAGAAGGCTGCGCACCGCCTCCGGGAAGTAAACCGCGTGCGGCCGAAGGACCGGCATCAGCACCGAGATCAACGGCTTGGCGGACACAGGTGGCTCCTAGGGTGCGCAGAAGGGGACAGTCCCATTTTCGCGGCGAATAGGACCGTTTCCAAGGAGCACGTCCCGTTCGCCGCGAAAATCGGGACAGTCCCCCGCCGGTGGTTACCCCCCGACAAATACCAGATCGCGGCGGCAAACCTCCTCTGGGTCCCGGTCGCGGAACTCGGCGGCCAACTTGAAGTCCTGTCGCAGGGCCTGGTATGCCCGCGTGTCGAGAGCGAACGTGTGTTCTAGCACCTGGAAGCCCGCCGCGGCAAATAGACCCTCGAAGTCGCCGTCTCGCAGGCGGTTGTGGTAGGCCAATGCATTGCCGGCGTACCTCCGCCATTGATCGTTGGTGTACTGCAGGAAATTGATGTCCGTGATCGAGTCGTCAAAAAAGGCGAAATGGTCCGTCGGATCGATGAAGTGGGCGGTTCGGCCGGTGGACTTGAGCACCCGCCGGCCCTCGTGCAGGATCGCCAGGATCATCTCGTGCGACACATGCTCCAACACGGATATTGAGTAATGGATGTCGGTCGAGGCATCGGGCAGCCCCGTGCAAGCGGCGTCGGCCGGGGCTAAGTAGCTGATCCGCGCCTCGCGTAACACATCCCAAGGTCGGGCGGACTTT
>JAJYGU010000023.1 GCA_021784975.1 Planctomycetota bacterium | reverse complement strand
GGACGCCGGAAGCGATGCTAATATTCAGATTTGCCTCGCGGCTCACCATTTCGAGCGCCTTGACCACGTCCGCGTTGTCGAGGTGCAGGATGCCCTTGGATCCGAGAGTCGGTTGAGCGGTCGCCAGCCCAGGCTGCTGTCCGGCTAGCTCGGTTGCCGGCATCGGCACAGTCACCTGCGAGCTGCTGACGGGGCCTTTGGGGATGACCTCCGGCGGGGGCAGCGGGGGCGCCGCAACCATCACCAACTTTCCCGACGGTTGGTCATCCGCAGAAATCGAGATCGGCTGCTCCGCGGCCTTCGATCCGCGTTCGGCGTTCGGCGTTCGGCTTTCAGTTTCAGTTGGCTCAGAGGCCGGGGTGGCTGGGGGCAGCGGCGCTGCGGGCTCCGGCGTATGGACGGCTACCATCACCCCGTCCGGCGTCGGTGTGGGCTCATCCGGGATGGTCGTCGGGATGGCGGTGCTCGTTGGCTCAGCGGATTGGCTGCGCGGATCGGGGCCTTGCACCTCGAGATATTGGGCGGGAACGACGGATTGGGCAGTCTGGGCTGGAACCCTTGGAGCGGACTGGTCCGCAGACCTTGCCAACCGGCTTTCCACCAGCCGCCGGGATGGCGGTGAGTTGTCGGCGGCAGATTCCACGTTGCTGCGGGTGGGCGCGACCACAGCCCGATCGCCCGCTGCTGGTGCGACCGCTGCCGGACCGACCGGGCAAATGAACGATCGGCCCTCGGGACGACGCGACCCGGACGTGTTGGCGCAGCCTGCCGTCAGCACGGCAAGGGCCGCCAGAAGTATCGTAACCACGAAGGGGCTCTGTCGCAGCATCGCTAGCAGTGGTAAGTTAATGCCCCGCTCGAACACATCCCAGTTCTACATGTCCACAAATGTCGCGCAAATTGCGCAGACTCTAATTTGCCTGCCGCGTTGAGGCATTGTCCCCATAGAATCGGGTGAAACGAGGAAAGACTTAACGATTTTCCCTGCTGGAGCGGATAAGTAGACTTTAACGGCGGCTGTTGGACCAATTGCCCCTGGTGCCGCGGTTGGTTTTCGGCAATATTGGTTGACTTGGGCAGTGCTCACGAACGAGTTGATCGAGTCCGTGGGACGGGTCTCCAGACCCGTCAGGCGATGGCTCTGGAGAGCCGCCCTACAGCACGCTCGCGTTCAAGTTATTTGGAGCATACGATGGTAGGGGTACTCCAACGTCGCTTGCCGATGAATACCCCCCGGAAAGGTTCCTCATGAAGACTCACGCCACCACCATCCTGACCGTTCGACACCGCGGCGTGGCGGCCGTGGGCGGCGACGGCCAGGTGACCGTAGGCAATACGATTATGAAGGCGGATGTCAACAAGCTCCGCCGCTTGATGGACAACAAGATCATCACCGGCTTTGCCGGCGCAACGGCCGACGCCTTCGCCCTGTTGGAACGTTTTGAGGCGAAACTGAAAGACTATCCCTCGAACGTCCCTCGGGCGGCCACCGAGCTGGCCAAGGAGTGGCGCACGGATCGGGTCCTACGGCGGCTCGAAGCCATGTTGGTGGTGGTCGACGCCCGGCACACGCTGCTGGTCACGGGCAACGGCGACGTGGTGCAACCGTCGGACGGCGTGTTGGGCATCGGCTCGGGCGGCAACTTCGCCATGGCGGCGGCCCGGGCGCTGATCGCCCACAGCAACCTCGGCGCCGTGGAGATCGTGCGGACCTCGCTCGAGATCGCCGCCGGCATCGACATTTACACGAATGCGAATATCGTGGTGGAGGAAATCAAGTGCGAGACCTGACCCCGCGACAGATTGTTGCAGAGCTCGACCGGCATATCGTGGGCCAGGACGCCGCCAAGCGAGCGGTGGCGGTGGCCATCCGCAATCGCTGGCGACGCCAGCAGCTTCAGGGCGACATGCGGCAAGAGGTGGCCCCGAAGAACATCATGATGATCGGCCCGACCGGCGTAGGAAAGACGGAGATCGCCCGGCGCTTGGCCAAGCTCACCAATGCCCCGTTCATCAAGGTTGAGGCTACCAAGTACACCGAGGTCGGCTACTACGGCCGCGATGTGGAGAGCATGATCCGCGAGCTGGTCGAGAACGCCATCGGCCTGGTCCGCCAGCAGGAGCGGGAAGGCGTGCAGGCGGAAGCCAAGCGGCGGGTGGAGGAGCGGTTGGTCGAGCTGCTGTTGCCCCCGCCGCCCATGCCCGACGCCGCCGAAACCTCCCGTGCCCCCGAGCGTTACGAGCGGACCCGCGAGAAGATGCGGGCTATGCTGGCCGGCGGCGAATTGGAACAGCGGCGGGTGGAGTTGACGCTCGAACAGCGGGCGGTGCCGATGATGTTCACCGGCATCGGCATGGAGCAGATGGACGTCGACTTGCAGGGCATGTTCGAAAAGATCTTGCCCAAGAACACCAGCCGCCGGGAAATGACGGTGGCCGAGGCCCGCCGCGTGCTCTTCGAGCAGGAGTGCGACGCCCTGATCAACCAGGAGAAGGTCAACGCCACCGCCATCGAGCTGGCCGAGAACACGGGCATCATCTTCGTCGACGAGCTCGACAAGATCGTGGCCGGCGAGCACACCCATGGGGCCGACGTATCGCGGCAGGGCGTGCAACGCGATTTGCTGCCGATCGTGGAAGGCACCACCGTGCAGACCCGTTACGGCTACGTCCGCACCGATCACATCCTGTTCATCGCCGCCGGGGCGTTCCACCGTGCCAAGCCGAGCGATCTGATGCCCGAATTGCAGGGCCGCTTTCCCATCCGGGTCGAGCTGCAGGACCTGGGCAAGGCCGACTTTATTCGCATCCTCACCGAGCCAAAGGGCGCGCTGACCAAACAATACCAGGCGATGCTGCAAACCGAGGGGGTGGAGCTGCGCTTCGCCGCGGACGCCGTCGAGGCATTGGCCGAGTTCGCCTTCCAGGTGAACCAGAGCACCCAGAACATCGGCGCCCGGCGGTTGTACACCATCATGGAGCGGCTGCTGGAAGAGGTCAGCTTCGAGGCCCCGGACATGAAGTCCGGCCGGGTGGAGATCAACGCCGCCTATGTCAAACAGCGGCTGGCCGAACTTTCGCAGGACGAAGACCTCAGCAAGTTTATATTGTGACCCTAAACGCCGAAATCATCGCCATCGGCGATGAAATCACCAGCGGGCAGTTGCTCGACACCAATTCGCAGTGGCTCAGCCTGCGGCTGGAGGAGTTGGGCATCCGCCCGCTCTATCATTCCACCGTGGGCGACGAATTGCAGCCCTGCGCCGACGTTTTTCGGCAAGCAATTGAGCGGGCCGATGTCGTGGTGGCCAGCGGCGGACTCGGCCCCACGGCCGACGATTTGACCCGCGACGCGCTGGCCCTGGCCACCGGCCGTCCGCTGGAACTCGACGCCGGCTCGCTGGAATACATTCGCGGCTTTTTTGCCCGGTACAAGCGGCCCATGCCGCCCCAGAACGAGCGACAGGCGATGTTTCCCTCGGGCAGCCGGGTGATTCTCAACCCGCGCGGCACCGCTCCCGGCATCGATTTGGAGGTGTCCCGTGAAGGCCGGCCGCCCTGCCGCGTGTTCGTGTTGCCCGGTGTGCCGGCGGAAATGTTTGAACTCTGGAACGCCTCCGTCGCCCCGGCGATTCGCGCTTTGCCCGGTCCACGGCGGGTGATTCGCCGCCGCCGGATTCACTGCTTTGGGGCGGGCGAGAGCCAGATCGAGTCGATGTTACCGGACCTGATCCGTCGCGGCCGGCAACCCACCGTCGGCATCACCGCCAGCAAGGCCACCATCACCCTGCGGATCGTGGCCGAAGGCGATAGCGAAGCCGAGTGCGATGCGGCCATCGAGCCGGTGGCGGCCACCATTCGGCAGTGCCTCGGCACACTGGTTTTCGGCGAAGAAGACGAGGAGTTGCAACATGCCGTCCTCCGGCAATTGCGCCACCGCGGCCAGACCCTGGCGAGCGTGGAATGGGCAACCGCCGGTACGGTGGCCGATTGGTTGGGACACGTGGATAACGCGGCCGGCGTTTATCGTGGCGGACTTGTGGTCAATGACGAAACTGCGTGCCGGAGCGCGCTCGGCATCAGTGCCGACGTGGCTGGTTGCGATTCTGATGCCGAGGGCTTTGTCCGGACAATGGCAATCGCTTGCCGGGCGCGGTTCGCCGCCGACTATGGTCTGGCGATTGGACCGTTTCCTAGGAGCGGCCTCGCAGCCGACACGCCGCGTAAGGTTCAGGCGGCTTTGGCGACTGCCGACGGCGTGCAGATGTCGAAACTTTCCATCGGCCTGCATCCCGCGCTGTTGCACACCTATTGTGCGAAGCAAGTATTGAATTTCGTGCGCTTGGCAGTGCTGTAGCGTTTGTCAGGTTCGATCCGATGCCGGGTGTCGTTGTCAAGCAGAGCTGGCCCGGGGGGAGGATGCTGGACAGGGTTCGTTACGCTCAGGAACGAGATTTGTCACACGTCGCGGAGCGACGGCATGATGGTAGCCGTGGGTTTCAACCCACGGTTAGAAAGCATCGAAGTTTT
>JAJYGU010000302.1 GCA_021784975.1 Planctomycetota bacterium | reverse complement strand
CGTAAGGGGACAGGCACATTTTTCGGCCTTGGCGCGCACCCAAGAAAAAAGGCCAACTCGACTGAAAAACGAGCCAGTCCCCGCTCTGCGTGTTCCCGACAAGGGGACAGTCCCATTTTCATCGGATGAAAATTGGGACAGTCCCCGCTGCACGACTCGGAACAGTCCCCTCAGCCATCGAACTCGCACGCCCATAGGACCCTCGCCCGAACGCCCTAGGAAACGCACTGCAAGCCCTTGCGAAGATTTCGCCAATGTAGACCCGCCAAGAAAAATTGTGAATAGAGCTTTCGGGTGCGACGCCATGATCGGTGCGGGGGGGGGGGGCAGACGTAACGCGTTACGGTCAAAACTGTTGTGGCGTCGTATTCAGCGAAAAAATTCTTTGCGATAGGCCAATTTTGCCGCCTTGCAACCCGCCGCAACTGTGGAAAAAGTGTTGGTTACCAGTGCCCCTTGCGGCTGAAGGGGACAGTCCCATTTTTGTGGCCGACCAACGCTACCGCGTCGGTCCCCGCCACAAAAATTCGGACAGTCCCCGCGCGGCAATAATCGAGCCGTTCCTTCCTAGGGTGGCATCCGGCGGGCGTTATGCTATGGTTGCTAGACAGGTTATTCCGCAAAGGCAGACACGATGGACGGCCGCCAACCATCCTTCCAGAAGCTCTCCGTCCTGATGCCCATCTACAACGAGCGATGGACCTTGGACGACATCGTTCGCCAGACGTTGGGCTCTCCAGTCCCTTTGGAGATCGAGCTGGTGGCGGTCGACGACTGCTCCAGCGACGGATCGTGGGAGGTGCTCCAACGGCTGGCCTCCCAGGATCCGCGGATCAAGGCCGTCCGCCATCCCCGCAACCGTGGCAAAGGGGCTGCCATCCGCACGGCCATCGAACACATGACCGGACAGGTGGCCGTCATCCAGGACGCCGACCTGGAATACGATCCGCGGGAGTATCCGCTGCTGTTGGCCCCGATCCTGGCCCGCAAGGCCGACGCGGTCTTCGGCTCGCGGTTCACCAGCCATGCCCGCCGCGTGCTCTTCTTCTGGCACGCGGTGGTCAATACCGGGCTGACGCTGATCTCGAACATGCTCAACGACCTGAACCTGACCGACATGGAGACCTGCTACAAGATGGTTCGGGCCGACATCCTCAAACGCTTGCGGCTGCAGGCCAACTCCTTCACCCTCGAGCCCGAGTTGACCTGCCGGCTGGCGCAGTGGCGGGCCCGCATCTATGAAGTGCCGATCAGCTACTCGGGGCGGACCTACGACGAAGGCAAGAAGATCCGAGCCCGCGACGGCGTTAAGGCCCTCTGGCAGATGCTCTACAGCAAGTTCATCGATCCGCAATTCACCGATCACATGGGTCTGTATCTGCTGACGTCCATGTCGCGGACCATGCGTTACCACCGTTGGCTGCTGCGGCAGGCGGCCGGCTACGTCGGCCGCCGCGTCCTGGACGCCGGGGCCGGCATCGGCAGCCTGAGCGGCATGCTCCTGGACCGGGAACAACTAGTGGCAGCCGACTACGAACCGACCTACCTGACCGCCCTGCGGCAGCGATTCAGCCTGCGGGCCAACGTCCGCGTGGAAGAGGCCGACTTGAACCGCCCCGAGCCTTATGTGCAATGGCAGCAGGAGCGGTTCGACACCATCCTTTGCGCCAGCGTTCTCGAATACCTGGAGTCGGACGAGGGGGCGCTTCGCGGCTTCTACCAGACGCTGGCGCCCGGCGGCCACTGCGTGGTGGTGGTTCCGGCGGAGAGCAAACTGTACAACAACATGGACCGCCAGTTGGGCCGGCGGCGGCGCTACGCGGTGAAGGAGCTGGGCGAGAAGATGAGCCGCACGGGATTCCGGGTGGTGGCCAGCCGGCAATTTGGCCGGCTTCCCGCCGTGGCATGGATGGTGCTCGGCCGGGTCCTTCGCCGCCGCCACGTCAGCCCGCGGCAGATGATCTGGTTCGACCGGTTCTGGCCGCTCATCCAAGTGCTGGATCACCTGCTGCCCACGCCGGGGCTATCGATCCTCATGGTGGGCCGCAAAGAAAAATAAGGATGAAGGAGGAGGGCAGCCGGTCGGGCGGCGATTTTGCATTCTGCACTTTGCATTTGCCATTTTGCCTTTTCCCTCGGTCCTCTTCGTCCTCCGCGCCAAATCATCCGGGTTAGGATGTGGGCGCCGGCCAAGGATTGAGATCCCCCGCGGCGGCCGGCCGTGGGCGTACCGAACCGCGGACCACGCGCGGCTGCCATTGGGCCGAGGCCAGGGCGACACAGATCGCGCCCAGCCCGCTGCCGAGGGCCGCCAGGAACAGGGTCAGCCCCTTCCGCGGGCGCACCGGCAGGACCTCCAGGGTGGCCGGTTGAATAATGCTGATGTTGGAGAGCCGCTCCATCCGTAATGCCTGATCGATCCGGGCCTCCTCCTTATTTTCCGCGCAGGCGAGGTACTGCGTCTCGATCTGTCGCACGTTGCGGGTCAGCTTAGCGATCCCGATTTCATCGTCGTTGAGGGTCGCCAGCCTCCTTTGCAGCAAGGCGAGCCCGTTCTGCAGGTTCTGTTTCTCGGCGGCCAACGCGGCCTGGTTGGCGGCCTCCTGAGCGGTGATGGCCGTGACCAGGTGCGGGCGGTCGGGCTCTTCGCGGTTGAGCGTGCCGGCCGCTTCCTGAACCTGCTCATGCACTGCCACCGCCACCGGGTGCAAGCCGGTGTATTTCGAGCGGACTTGCTCTTCCTGGACCTGGAGCTGATACAACTGGCCGCGCATGGCGGCCAGCCCATCGTTGGGCATGCCGCCCACCATCTGCTTCAACAACGGCTCGGGGAGGGATCGAACGGAGGCCTTCAAGCTGCCGAGCTTGGCGCCGCTGGCGTCCAGGGCCGCGTCGACCTGGTGAATCTGCGTCTCCACCGCGTTGATCTGGCCTTCGATTGCCGTACGCCGGTCGTCGATGGAGGCGATGCCCGCCCGGTTCTTGGCGTCGCGGAGCCGCGACTGGGCGGCCTCCAATTGGTCGTCCAGACGCTTGGATTGCTCGGCCAGGAACTCGTACGACGCCGGCGACAGGGAGATCCGCATATGTTCTTCCAGATACACGTCCACCATGGTGGCCACCATCTTCTGCGCCTGCTCGGGGGTGGCTGCCCGGCCTTGGATGTTGACCACCGTGGAAGATCGCGGCGAATCGACATACAGTGAGTCGCCCAGCACAAGCAGGGCCTTCTCCCGGGATTCGGGGTCGGCCTGGGCGGCGTCCGGGTCGAGCTTGGCCAGTGTCCGCTCGAGGATGTAGCGGCTGCGAAGGTGCTCGACGATCGAGTTCATTTCCTCCTCGCGGGAGGCATTGACCGCCAAGGTCTCGCCCTTGGTGAGCGTCGGGTCGAGGGCGGCGTTTTCGCGGCCGACGCGGACGAAGAGCTTGGACTGCGAGGCGTATCGCCGCGGCGCCAGCGCCAAGTAAAGCACGGCAAGCAGCATGCTTAACACGAAGAAGGCTGCGGCCCTCCACTTGAAACGGTTAACCAGCGCGAAATAGTCCCGAAGGGTCCATGTGGCAGGAGTGTTCATGATGGCGCGATGACCTCCGAAAAAGACTTTGGCAAGCAGGCGGTTCGATAAGCGTGTATGGTAATCGTCATCCGGATCGGAGCGCCCCGGTCGCATCTTCGCTTGGCGTTGGCGGAGGAAGGGTGTTATCGTCTTGCGAAAGAAAGTCGCGGTCCATCGCGGCCGCGCCGACTGCCCGATGCTTGCAGGCCGCCCGGATGGTCCGGACGATCCGGGCCAGGTCCTTGGCCCCCAGGTTGGAGCCGCTGGGCAGGCAGAGTCCCTGCTCGAAAAGCCGCCCGGCGACCTCGCCGCCGCGGTGGCGACAGCCGGCGAAGACCGGCTGCAAGTGCATCGGTTTCCAGATCGGCCGTGACTCGATGTTTTCCCGCTCCAGGGCCAACCGCAGGTCTTCGCGAGTGGCCCCGAATTGCTCGGGGTCGACCGTGAGGCAGGTCAGCCAGCGGGTCGACCGGCCGCGGGGCATTTCGGGCATAAAAACGATCCCCGGCAGGTCGCCTAGCATCCGGCGGTAGAAGCGGAAATTGCGGCGCCGCTGACGCACGCGTTGGTCTAACACGCCAAGCTGTCCCCGACCCACTGCCGCCAGCAGGTTGCTCAAGCGATAGTTGTAGCCGATCTCGACGTGCTCGTAGTGCGGCAGCGGGCTGCGGGCTTGGGTGGCCAGGAAACGGGCTCGCTCGGCCCGCGCCCGCGAGGCGGTGACCAGCATCCCTCCCGCGCTGGCCGTGATGATTTTATTGCCGTTGAACGAGAAGCAGCCGATCTGTCCCAGCGTGCCCGCCGGCCGGCCCCGGTACGTGGCCCCCAGAGCCTCGGCGGCGTCCTCGATCAGCGGGATCTGGTACCAGTGGCACAAGGCGCGGATCGGTTGGTAATCGGCACATTGGCCGAGAGCGTCGACTGCCAGCACGGCCTTGATGGGCCGGCCGCGGCGGGCGGCCGCCTCCAGCTCCTCGGCCAGCAGGTCGGGATCGAGGTTCCAACTATGCTCCTCGCT
>JAJYGU010000456.1 GCA_021784975.1 Planctomycetota bacterium | reverse complement strand
GGGCCAAGTGTCTGAACCGGCGGCCGTACAGGCGGCAGCCATCGCCGCCGGGCTCGGCGGGAACCAAACAACGTTGAAACCGCCGTCACGAACAAATGTGTTATGAAAGCAACAGATTCGTGAAGGTCATTCAGAAACCGTCTGCCTTTTGGAGTGCGGCG
This sequence comes from Planctomycetota bacterium, assembly GCA_021784975.1. Lineage (GTDB taxonomy): Bacteria > Planctomycetota > Planctomycetia > Pirellulales > Thermoguttaceae > JAJYGU01. The sequence continues at coordinate 4,419 of JAJYGU010000456.1, read as the reverse complement.
ACTTGTCGCCGCTTTGGGTATTCCTCGGCCTTACGGCGGCCCGAGAAAGCGGCGACAAGTCGCCGCACTCCAGAGGATCGCCGTACCGTACGTTTTCGCCCGATCCGCTCGAGCTTCAGACCGAAAGGAACTGTGCTATGCCGAACCAATTCGGCCCCTGGGCCACCACGATCCACGTCGGATCGAACCCGCAACTGAGCACGTTTTGGCAGCGGCGGATGAACCGGTTGGTGCCGGTGAGCCAAACCAGTCCCGTACTCTCGCGGCGCAGTCTGCTCGCGATGGGCGCCGCAGGAACGCTCACATCGCTCCTGCCGACAGTTCGCTTTTCTGCCGCCATGGCGGAAGACAATCCGAACGTCTTAATCTACGAGATCGATCCGCAATCCCGACCGGCCGGCGCGCCGTCGCCCGACATGGACCGAGTGGTCAAAGTGATCGACCGGCGGCTCAACTCGCCGGCCGAGAAGCTGGCCACGGTGCGGAAGATCAACGACCGGCAGATCGAGGTCACGCTCCTCCGCCCCAGCGAGGCAGATCGCCAGCGCGTCGAGCGGCAGGTGACCCGCACCGGGACGCTGGCGTTTCGCATCTTGGCCAACAGCCACGCCGACAAGGCAATCATTGACCGCGCTGAGAAGGAACCGTCGAAGAACGAACTGCTCGATTCGGCGGGCACGCAGATTGCCTGGTGGGTGCCGGTGAAGGCGGGTCAAGAAAGCGGTTTCACGAAGTCTACGGCGGTCGGCTGGCGGCGCCGCCAGCAGGACGGCCGTGAAGTTACCGAAGTCCTAGTTATGGCGGACCCGTACCATGTCACCGGCGCTTACCTTACGCAGGTGGAGGCCGGCCGCGACCGCGCCGGCCGTCCCTGCCTGAGCTTCCGGCTAAGCGACGCAGGCGGGAAATTGTTTGCCCGGCTGACCAGCGAGCACCTGCCCGACAAGACGACCAAGGTCTACCGGCGGCTGGGCATCATCATTGACGGCGAGCTCTACTCTGCCCCGCAGTTGAACTCAACGATCTCCGACCGCGGCGTCATCGAGGGCGTCTTTTCCCAGGAGGAGGTATCCGACCTGGTAAACGCCATCAACGCCGGCAGTCTGTCAGTCCGGTTGCGGCGGGTGCGGAAGTGAGCGGCCTATGAGGGCGTGAACGGTGGCACTAGCAGCCGAGCCACGGAAGGCAAAACGAACCCCAAGCCGAGGGCCAAGCGGTAATCATGGCCGGCGTGGGCCCGCCTTTGAACTCGAAGTCGTAGAGATTCATCTCCAAGCACAAGAAGAGGATGGCCAGCAAGATGGCCACCAGGGCCAGCGTTAACAAGACAGTGTACAAGTCGGCCTCCGGCCGGCGATAGGCGGTTGCCGAGGCTGCCTTGGCTTTGCCGGCCTGCTTGGCGGCTAACTTGGCGGCCCGCTTCTCGGCGCGGGTTGGTTTCGCGGCGACCGGGGCGGTCGCTGCGTTGGCAGCCTTATTCGATTTTCGAGACCACACGGTCGCCCCTCATCATGGCGCTATTCTGGAACTTGGGTTCGACCTTGCAGACCGAATGGTCGGGAGTGGTCTTGACGACCTCGATCCGGCCGACATAGGCGCTGCCGGCCGCCCCGGCGCGATAGACTTCAAGCTGGTGGCCGACCCGCAGACCCTGGTCGGAGCCGATGGAGATTTCCACCAGCCCCTGCCCGCTGGGCGTCAGCACGATGCCGTCGACTCGCGGCGGCGCCTTGTCTTTGAAGTTGGCATTGGGATTGATGTCGAACCAGCGAAGGGCGTCGCGGGCCTTGGCCAGGTCGGCGGCCAGCGTAACCATTCGCTTGCGGAGCTGTTCCCGCTGGTTGTCCGCCTGGTTCAAGGCGTCGGTCAGCCGGTGGACCTCCTTGAAATGGGCGTCGCGGTCCTGTTGGGCGTGGAGCACTTGCGCCTCAACCGCGTCGCGCTCTTGTTCGGAGCGGTTCATGTTGTCTTGAGTGGTCTTCATGGTGGCGACCGCCTCGCGCTCCGCCTTTTCCAGGGCGGCGTACTCTTGCTGGCGTTTGGCCTGCTCGGCCTTAATCACCTGCAACTCGTTCTCAAGCTTGGTGACTGCCTGGGTGGCGGCCGCTTTCTCGGTCTCGTAGTTGCGCTTGAGCCGGTCGTACTCGTTGCGTTCCTCGCCCAGTTGCTTATTGGCATTTGCCAACTGCTCCTTGAAGCCCTTCGGCCCCACCACCGCCTCGCGCCAGTTCTTATGGGTGGCGTAGACTGCCATGGAAAGCGCCATGAACACCAGGCTCATGACAAAAATCAAGACTATGAAGATCTTGCCGACAAGGTTCATGCTCAAGGCCGCCTTAGGGGAGGGACGTTCGCATTTCCGGACGAAGAGCGCGGGTGGCCGCCACTTCAGTATAACTTCGCTGAAATTCTTCTGTCAATTAAAATGCCTTCTAAAATGCCTTCCAGGCACGCCGGATTGGCTGCCGGCCGCCCTTCGCCTCCCCAGCTATTCTACCTTACGAAACTCGCATCGTAAGTCGTTTTGCCAAAAGGCTCTAGGAATACGGATTTCCGGCAGCGGGCGTTGTGGATCGCGGTCGCAATCGGTATACTACAGGCCCACTGAACCGAGGGACCTTCCAAGGGGTTTGCGTTGTCGACCGACTCTGATCTCCCGCCCGAGCCGCCCGAATCTGGAGCCGGGCCGTCGCCCGAATCTACTGGCCAGCAAGCTACCCCGATCGGACGGTTGGTCGAGGTGCCGATCGAGGAAGAACTCCGCGGCAGCTATCTGACCTACGCGATGAGCGTGATCGTCAGTCGCGCGCTGCCCGACGTGCGGGACGGTCTGAAGCCTTCCCAGCGCCGCATCCTGGTGGCGATGAACGACTTGAACCTCACCCCCGGGGCGGCGCGGGTCAAGTGCGCCAAGATTTCCGGCGACACCAGCGGCAATTACCATCCGCACGGCGAAAGCGTGATCTATCCCACCCTGGTCCGCATGGCCCAGGAGTGGAACATGCGGCACGTGCTGATCGACAAACAGGGGAACTTCGGTTCGATCGCCGGACTGCCGCCGGCGGCCATGCGGTATACCGAAGCCCGCCTGTCGCCCATCGCCGCCATGATGCTGGAGGACCTCAAGCTCGACACGGTGGATTTCGTGCCCACCTACGACGAGCGGCGGCTGGAGCCGACGGTGCTGCCCTCGAAGCTTCCCAACCTGCTGGTCAACGGGGCCAACGGGATCGCGGTGGGCATGGCCACCTCGATTCCGCCCCACAATCTGGGCGAGATCTGCGAGGCCCTGATCCGCCTGATCGACGACCCGGAGGTCTCGATCGACGAGTTGATGGAAATCGTGCCCGGCCCCGATTTTCCCACCGGCGGCGTGGTGTGCGGCCGCTCCGGGCTCCGCCGCGGCTACCACACCGGCCGCAGCACGATCGTCCTTCGCGCCCGCGCGACCATCGAGGAACACCATAATCGCCAGCGGATCGTGATTAGCGAGATCCCGTTCCAGCAGTCCCGCGACCGCATTGAGGAGCGGATCGCCGCCCTGGTGAACGAAGGGAAGATTGCCGGCATCTCCGGCATCCGCAACGAGAGCGACTTGAAGGAGCCGGTGCGGCTGGTGTGCGAGCTGAAACGCGACGCCGACGCCAACGTGGTCCTCAACCAGCTCTACGAGTTCTCGCCGCTGCAGGACAGTTTTTCGCTGATCTTCCTGGCCCTGGTCGACGGCAAGCCGCGGGTGCTCAGCTTCAAGGAGCTGCTTCAGGAGTTCATCCGCCACCGCGAGGCGGTGATCCGCCGCCGCACCCAGTTCCTGCTCAGCCGCGCCCGGCAGCGGAAACACACCGTCGAGGGCCTGTTGCTGGCCCACGCCAATATCGACGAGGTAATCCGGGTGATTCGCAGCTCGGCCACCCAGGCCGAGGCCAAGCAGCGGCTCATGCAAATTCAGACTCCCGCCGCCCTGCTGGAGCGGGCCTTGGGGGCGGAGGGGTTTGCGGTGTTCGTCGAGGAGCGCGGCCGCAGCGAGGTCTATGCCCTCACGCCTGTCCAGGCCGAAGCCATCCTCAAGATGACCCTGGGCCAGTTGGTCAACCTGGAGCAAGAGAAGCTCAGCGACGAGCACCACAAGCTGCTGGCGGAAATCACCGAGTATCGCCGCATCCTCTCCGACCGCCAGAACATTTTGGAAATCATCCGCGAAGACTGCCGCGAGCTCAAACGCCGGCATGCCGATCCGCGCCGCACCGAAATCAGCGGCGAGGAGGTGGGCGAGGTCGACCTCGAGGACCTGATCACCGAGGAAACCATGGTGGTTTCCATCAGCAGCAACGGCTACATCAAGCGGACCCCGGCCTCGATGTATCGCGCCCAACACCGCGGCGGCAAGGGGCTCATCGGGGCCAAATCGGAAGAGGAAGA
>JAJYGU010000331.1:1381-21104 GCA_021784975.1 Planctomycetota bacterium | reverse complement strand
ACCATCACCCGGCCGGTCATGGCCTCTTCCGCCAAGACCTGAAAATTCAAGAAAGGGGCTTGGAGGGCGCCGTCGGCCGGCCCGCCGTTGAAGGGCGAATTGGGGTCGAAGATCGGCCCGGGATAGGCGCCGTTGGGGAGATTCAGAAGTGGCTGGTTGGCGTTCTGCGGATAACTCTGGGCGTAAGGCGGGGCCGGCTGAACCGGGGCGGCAGGTGGGGCCGTCTCGGCGCCGGGGGCGTTCCAGGCACTGCCGGCCGGTGCCTGCGTCGTCGTCGCCGAGCCTGCCGGTGCTATGCCGCTGGGCGGCGGCGCCGTCGCTGCTGGCCATGGATTGGTCGGACGCGAAAGCGGAGGGGTGGATTGGCCGACTTCCGGCGTATACTGCACGTACTGCGGCTGCCAGGTGCCGGCCACCGGCGCTCGCCGGGCCGAGATTGTGTTCCTCAAGTCACTCAGCGCTTTGCTGAGCGGGTTCTGCGAAGCACTCGATTGCCGGCCGCGGTGCAAGTCACTCAAGGAGACCGGTTGGTCCGCCTCGGGCGACTGGCAGCGGAGGACGGTGACTGGGGCGGGCGATGGCTGCGCGGCTGGGGCCGACCGAAGGAACGGCCACAGACTGGTTGACCGCATGGGCGGCGCTTGCGGCGGCGGCGGTGCCGGCCCTGCGGGCCCGAGGTAGCGGCCGCAGTCGCGGCAGTCGACGGTCAAGTTGATCGGCCGATCCTCGTCCTGTGGCGCCGGGCTGCTCGACGGCGGGTACCACGCGCTGCGGGTCTGCGGATCCGGACCCTGGCCGGGGGAGCCGGAACGTCCGCGGGGCCGGCCCGCCGTGCGCCCCTGGGGCTGGCTATCTTCGTCGTCGAGGGTCCCCTGGCCGGGCGGGGTGAAGACGATTTTTGGCTGGGCGCCCGGCTTGTTTTCAAACAGTCCGGACAGCTTGATGCGGCGTTCGCTCTCGCGGATCTGGCGGATGTCGACGATGTCGCCGGGCTTGATCGACAGCCGATTGAGTATGGTGGTCATTTGGGTGTGCGGATTGTCGCCCTTGATGACCACGTTGATCTTACCCACCCGATAACGGTTGCCTTCCTTGATGTGGTAAATCAGGTCCATGTGGCCCGCCTGCTCCAGCAGCCGCATATCGGGCTTGATGTCGGCAAAGACGTAGCCCACGCAGCCGTACTTGTCTTGCAAGCTGCGCAGGTCGAGCTTCATCTGATCCTGGTTGAAGTAGTCGTCACGCTTCAGCTTCAGATCGGCCGTCAGGACCTCGGTGGGAAACTTGGTATTGCCGATGACCGAGATGTCGCGAATTTTGAAGCGGACCCCTTCGTCGATGACGAAAGTGACCGTGACCCAATTCATGTTCTGGTTGTAGTCGAAGATGGGCTCGCTGATACGGGCGTAGAAGAAGCCCAGACCGCGGTAGTAGGCCTCCAAGCCCTTCTTGTCATCTTCGAGTTGGGCGCGGTCCAACTCGCCGCCGAAGAGATATAGGAAGGGGTGTTTCGACTTGATTTGCGTGCGCAGGCGGTCGTCGGTGGCGATGGTATTGCCCACGAAGTTAATCTGCCAGATCTTCTGCTTGACCCCTTCATCGATCAGAAAGACCGCCCGGCGGTCCTGCGGCCGGTTGCCTTCCAGCAAGGTGACCCGCGCGCCGTTGTAGCCCTTCTTGTGATAAAAGTCTTCCAGCTTGTGGCGGGCCTCTTCAATCACGAAGGGGTCGACGGCGTCGCCCACCTTGAGCTCGGCCTCTTTTTCCAGCACTTTCTTGTGGACCTCGACGTTGCCGATAAACAGCACCTGTTTGAGCAAGGGGCGTTCCAGCACTTCAAACAGCACGATCCGACCGCCGTTGACCCGTTGGAACCAGGTCTTCACGTCGACGAACAGGTGGGTGTTGTCGAGCCGGCGGACGTCCTCTTCCACCATCTCCAGATCGAAAGGTCGATTGGGCCGGGTATGGATGCAGGCCAGGATCTTGCTCAACGGCAGCGACTTATTGCCCAGAATGCGGACGTCGATCACCATCTCCTGGCCCCGCTTGGCGGCCGCCGCTCCGGAGCTCGCCGGCGGCGCGGCAGAGTTGCCGGGCGCGAGTCCGGTCACTGCCGGTACTTGACCCGGCAGGGGCGCCTTTGGTCCCGGAGGCATGGCTCCTTGGCCGGGCATGGCTCCTTGACCTGGAAGCCAGGACATTGGGCTGGGCGGTGCGACCGGCCCGGCCGCCGGATAGGCGGTAGCGGGCGGACCAGGGGCGACCTGGCCCAACAGCGCGCCCGCGCCGCTGAACACGATCGCCAACCCAACCGTTAGTCGGAAATGGACCATCCCCCGCTGCCGGCGACAACGTGTGATGGTTTGGGAGTCGGCCATCCCCGGCCCTTTATGCCATCGTTGACAAGTATTCGGGAAGAGCGTCCGCAGGCCTTTGAGGCTGAACTCCGATCCGGGGCTCGCCGACCACGCGTTTTGCGAGGCCCGGCGCGCCGTGCTGCCCAGCTAGGGTCGAAGGTCGCGTAGAGATACTCAAATAGTCGCGTTGTGGCAAGGGGAATTCGACAGGAAAAGCAGGCGGAAGGATGCAAAATAGATAAGACACGAAAAGCCGGATGGCTGTGAAACCATTGGCTCACGTCTCCCGCCGCACGATCCAATCCCCCAGTCGCGGCCAGAGTTGCGAAAGGGCGAACAGCCAGCGGGCCTTGCCAGGCACGATCAACTCGGGCTGTCGCCGCTGGCACGCCCGCAGCACGGCGCGGGCGAGCTCTCGCGGCGGGATCGCCCGCACCCGCACACCCGCCCCAGGGGCTCGGGCGCGTTCGGGCACGTCTTCCAACCCCTCCAAAGGATACAGCCGCGGATCGCTTCGCTCGATCGGACCCGGACAGACCAACAACACATGCAGGCCCTGCGGTCCCAACTCCAGCCGCAACTGCTGCGAGTAGGCGGCCACCGCGAACTTGGTGGCCGGATAGGCGCCGACCCACCGCGCCGCCGACTTGGCGGCCAGCGAGCCGATGTTGACCACGTGGCCCCGCTGCTTGAGCAGGTGCGGCACTGCTGCCCGCGTGCAACGCACCAGGGCAAGCAGGTTCAGTTCCATCAGGTCGCGGAACTGCTCGGGCGTGGTCTCCAACACCTTGCCGCGCATTGAACGGCCGGCGTTATTGACCAACACGTCCAGCCGGCCAAAGTGGTCGAGCACTGCGGCAAACAGGCGGTCCACATCGGCTTGCCGGGTGATGTCCGCCTGAAGGCCGATCGCCTCACGGCCGCCTGCCCGCAGGGCCCTAGCCGCCTGCTCCACGGCGTCGGATTCCAAGGCGGCGATCGCCACCTTGGCGTCACGGGCGGCAAAGGCCTCGGCCAGGCATCGCCCCAGCCCGCTGGACCCGCCGGTGACCAGAACCACTTTGTTGCGCCACATGCCAGGGATCAGGGGGCAGGGATCAGGGGGCAGGAAGGAACGATCGAGCGTGCACTCATTATAGGACACCTACCGCCGACAGCCAGCCGGCGTCTAATCCCCGACCCCTGATCCCCGACCTGTGACTCCTCACACCCTCGGGATCTCGAAGCCCCGGCGCGGCGTGTGTGCGGCGAAGGTGGCGGCCTGAACGTCGCCGACCATCTTCTCCACCTTCGGGTTCCAATGGATGGTGCGTCCCAACCGGGCGGCGATCGCGCAGAGGTGGCAGGTGTTGATCGACTGCAGGTGGCTGAAGACGTCGGAAACCGGCAGACCTCCCTCGCGGACGCATTGGTAGAAATTGGCCTTGTGATCCTCGAGATGCGGCTTGCCTTTGAACAGGCGGGCTACGTCGGCGTCGGTGAACTGGCCGGCGTCCCAGTGTTCCTCGATCGGCTTGCCGGTAAGCCGGCCGCGGTTGACGAAGATGCGGCCTTTGGTGCCTTCAAACAGAATGCCGTTGTCGCCGCGGCTGGTGACGGTCATTTCAAGGCCGTGGGCGAACTTGCACTTCACCGCGAAGTCGTAGGCCGTGTTGTAGCAGTCATCGACCGTCGGAAAGCCGTTTCGGAAGGGGACGGCATGCTTGGCGTCGGCGCCGTCGATCTCAATGGGCCCCATGCCGGGGCGGTCGTAGCCGATGGCCCAGGTGGCGATGTCGACGTGATGCGCCCCCCAGTCGGTGAACTTGCCGCCCGAGTATTCGTACCACCAGCGGAAGGTATAATGGCAGCGCTGCTTGATGTAGGCGACCTTGGAGGTCTGACCCTGCCAGGCGTTCCAATCCAGATCCTGCGGCGGGGCGAGCTTGGAAAACGGCCCGCCCGTCGGGCAGCCGCCCAGCCCGACCCGAATCTGGCGGATATCACCCAGCAGTCCTTTTTGAACCATATTGACGGCCCGCAGAAAGTCGGCCCCCGCCCGTTGCTGCGTGCCGACCATAAACACCCGGTCCGAATACTTGCGGCAGGCGTCGCGGACGGCCTGGGCTTCTTCCAGCGTCAGGGTGAGCGGCTTCTGGCAGAAGACGTGCTTTCCGGCCTGTAGAGCCTCGATGGCGATTTTGACGTGCCAATGGTCGGGCGTCACCACGCTCACCACGTCGATGTCTTTGCGATCCAGGAGGCGGCGATAGTCGGCATAGGCCTCGGCCGTGCCCTGGCCGATGCGGCGGTCATAGCGGGCGGCCTCGGCCCGGTTGGCGTCCACGTCGCACACCGCTACGATCCGGCCAAAACGGGCATGTTCGGCGGCGTCGATGCTGCCTTGATTGCCCACCCCGACACAGCCGATCCGAAGCTGATCGTTGGGCGGTTGACCACCCGGCTGGCTTTGACTCCAAACGAAGTACGGCACGGCGCTGGTGGCGGCCGCCACTCCGGCGGATTTCAGCAGAAACGCGCGACGTGAATAACGGTTGCGGGTCATGGCCACTCCTTGGCACGATTGGAAAAGAAGCTTCCGATGCGCCGCTCCCTCGCTGCCAGTCCTATCCCGGCTCAGTAGGGTACCGGCAGAGCCCGGAAAATGCAACCTCAAAACCTAGGCGAATGGGACGTCGCATTTTTTGCCGCCGACCATGCTGCGCATGGTGCCCGCCGCGAGCATCGACAGAGTCCCCAATCCCCAATGAATCGTTTCCCACAGTCGCCAATGAATCGTTTCCCACAGTCGCCAATGAATCGTTTCCCACACTTTTTATGACGGCGGGCATGGGAATACAAGGATGCCCGTGCGTCGCCTCAGCCGTGCTACCATGGACGAGCGGCCCCTGGGAGATCGCTCTGATCTAGCGATGCGGCAGAGTTGCCCATTTCGGCGTCGTAGCGTGCCCGATAATCGGGCAAGCAGCGGCCGTCCGCCGCCCCATCGGCTTGACTCGTCTCGCCAGCGCGGCGCGGGCAAGTTGGCCTCGGCAGAAAATCGGCGGTTCGCCCATAATTGCGGCTTTTCTGCCAGTTGGCCGTCTGCTACAAAGGGTCTACGTTCCCGGCGGGCAGATACATTTCCGGGGTTTTCTCGCGCAGGAAAGGCAGAACGTCTGATGACACCTCGCAGGAGTCTGGCTTGGATACTGGTGATCGGCTCGCTGGCGGCCATGGCGTGGTCAGCAGGAACTTCGGTGGTCCTCGCGCAGGCGATCGGCGGGACCGAGGCGGTTCTCCCGCCGGCGACCGCAGCCAGATTCGACGCCGCCGACAATGCCTGGGTGCTGGTCTCGGCGGCCTTGGTGCTGTTCATGACCGCGCCGGCCCTGGCCTTGTTCTACGGCGGACTGTTGCGGAAGAAGAACGTGCTGAGCGTCTTGATGCAGTGCGTTTGCCTGATGTGTCTGATGACCGTGCTTTGGGCGCTTTACGGCTATTCGCTGGTGTTTGGCGGCGAGGGACCTCTGATCGGCGATGGCCGCTACCTACTGATGAACGGGGTGAACGCGGTGTGGACCGCGCATGGCTCCGAAGTGCCGCTTTATCCCGGCCTGACGATTCCGGTGATGACGCACATGCTCTTTCAGGGCATGTTCTTCATTATCACGCCCGCCCTGATCTGCGGGGCGTTCGCCGAACGGATGAAGTTCAGCGCCATGGTGGTCTTCATGATCCTCTGGGGCACACTGATCTACTGCCCGCTGGCCCATTGGGTTTGGGGCGGAGGGATCCTTGCCTACGGGAGTCCGCACGCCGCGAGTTTTGCGGGCGGGGCGTTGGACTTTGCCGGCGGGACGGTGGTGCATATTAGCTCGGGCGTGTCGGCCTTGATTTGTGCGCTGCTTCTGGGCAAGCGGCTGGGGCACGGCGACGAGCCCATGCCGCCGCACAACATGACCTATGCCGCATTGGGCGCCGCCATGCTCTGGGTCGGTTGGTTCGGGTTCAACGCCGGCAGCGCCTTGGCGGCCGGACGGCTGGCGACGTGCGCCTTTGCGGCCACCCACTTTGCTGCCGCGGCGGGCGGTCTGACCTGGGCCGCCCTGGAGTGGAAATTCCGTGGCAAGCCAAGCTTGCTGGGGATTTGTTCCGGTCTGGTGGCTGGCCTGGCCACCATTACCCAGGCCGCCGGCTACGTCACCTTGATGCCGGCTTTGTTGATCGGCGTGATTGGCTCGGCGGCTTGTTATACCACCTGCACGCGGGTAAAGACCTATTTTCGCTACGATGACTCGCTCGACGTGTTCGGCGTGCATGGGATTGCCGGGACGACGGGGGCCATTTTGACCGGAATCTTTGCCACCCGCGCCACCGGGGCCGTCCCGGACAGTAAGCTGCTCGGGCTGCTGGAGGGGGGCAACCTGTTGAAGGGCCAGTTGGTGGCGATTCTGGTCGCCTGGGGGCTGGCTATTGTCGGCACATTCATTATTCTCAAGGTGGTCGACGCCGCCATCGGACTACGGGTTTCCCGGCAGGCCGAGATCGAGGGACTCGATGTGAGCCAGCACGACGAAGAAGGATACATCTTCATTTGACGAAGGAGATTTCCGATGAAAAAAGTGGAAGCCATCATCCGGCACCACAAGCTGGAAGAGGTCAAGAAGGCGTTGACCGAGCACGGCGTGACCGGCATGACCATCACCGAGGTCCGCGGCTTCGGCCGCCAGAAGGGTCATACCGAGATGTACCGCGGCACCGAGTACACGGTGGATTTCTTGCCCAAGATCAAGATGGAGGTGGTGGTGGCCGAGAGCAAGTTGCAGGTGGTCTTGGACACGATCGTGCGGGCGGCCAAGACCGGCCAGGTGGGCGACGGCAAGATCTTCGTCAGCGATCTGCCCGACGTGGTCCGCATCCGCACTGGCGAATCCGGGGAAAGCGCGGTTTGAGTTGGCGGCGGCTCACGGCGCCACCCGGCCGTGGGCCGACAATTCTGTGTGTGCACGCCGGCTCTGCGCGGCCAGCGCCTGATGGGCCGGATCGTCGGGATCGAAGCGCCGCAGGCCCAGGAACTGCAACATGCCGGGGGTACCGAAGCCCTTTCCGTTTCGCACGCTATGGGCGGCCACCCGTTGGTTGATGGCCTCGCTATTGAGCAGAGCGCACAGATAATGGGCCTCGTCGCTTGAAGCGCACTCCACCAGGACGCACGTCTCCTGCGGCACGACCGGGCGCGGAGGCAAGAATGGCTCGACTGCCACGGTTTCCACCACCGCCGCGTTGATCCGCCGATCCATCCGCCGCCAGACCACTTTGATCGGCGCCTGGGTATACGGCCCAACATTGTACATGGAATAAAAAGGACCGCTCTGCTGGTAGCGGCGATAGGCCGCCCGGCCGGCGAGCAAGTCGTGAAACCGCTCAAGATAGGCCAGCGTGCGCGGGTATCGCTCGCGCAGGGCCGCCTCCTCGATGCCGGTTCGAGAGGTCGCATCTTGCACGAGCAAGATGTGGCACGTGGGCACGGCCGAGTACCGCTTTACATCGCTCCACCGCACCAGCGGATAGAGCAGACCGGGCTCGATCACCTGTTGGATGGCCTCAACTTCGTGTTTACCCTTGGCGGCCAGGTTGCGGACCAAGACGCCGCCATCGGCCTCGCCGAGCACCTCGAGCCAATACACGCCGTTGGCCCCGCCGCTATTGGCCCCGAGGTGGGCAGTGTAATCCGAAGGGCCGCCTTCCATCGTCAGAGCAGGGTTGGCGTCGCCCGGTTGGATTAACCACGGCGAACTGATCCGGGAAGGATCAATGGGCCGCGCCAGACACGCCCGCTGGCAAGCTGCCGGCACGGGTTCCCGCGCCTTGGCAAGATCCATGGCCTTTGGCGATCTTTTTTTGGCCGCTTCGGCCGGTTCCCAAACAAAGTAAGGCACCGGGTATTGCGTAGCGGCGCCTTTTTCGAGAACGATGGTGCTCGTCCAGTTGGCGGCGTCGGTGAAGGGACGCAGAGCGGTCATTTCGTCAACCCGCCATACCTTCAGCCGTTCGCCGTCTGGCCCGAGTTGAAAGCGGCGGAAACCGTCGCCGGCCCCTTTGGTTTGGAAGAGCGTTTGGGTGACGACCATGCCCAAGCGGCCGCCGGTTCTCAGGTAGCGGTCGGCCGAAGCATAAAGCATGAGCATCGAGAGGTCTTTCTTGCCGCCGCCATGCCGGGCCTCGTTGCCCGAGAGCGAGAACAGTCCGTATTGCTGCCACAGCGGTTGGCTCACCCTGCGATACTCGGCTGGCAGGTTGTCCCAGGCGATCCAGGGCGGATTGCCCACCACGAAGTCAAATGGCTCGGCAAACTCCGGCCCGGGGGGACGCCCGAGGATCGAGTCGGCCAGGTACACGGGGATTTCCACTCGCCGATCCCGCGGCAGGATGTCGTGCAAAGCGATCACATAATTCGCCCGGGCGGTCAGCACAGCCAATGGGTTAATGTCGCAGCCGACGACGGGGAGCGAGGGGTGGGAACGCCGAAAGCCGCAAGCCGACGTTCCTCCGCTTTCGGCTTTCGGCTTTCCGCTTTCCGGCGCGCCCCACGCTGCACGCGCCTGCCGCAGGGCCAGCACCAAGAACGTGCCCGAACCACAGGCCGGATCGAGCAGGCGTTGACCGGCGGCGCCGCTAAACCCCACCTGCTCGAGTACGTGCTGGGCGAGCCAGTCGGGCGTGTAGTATTCGCCCAGACGGTGCCGCACTCGGCGTGGAAACAAGTCTTGATACAGGGCCTTCAACAGATCGCCCTCGGCTCGCGCAGTCGCGAAGGAAGCCACCTCGTAAGCCTGTATAAGGTTCGTGAGCCGATCGAGTTGCCGCCGCACCGGCTGCGAGTCGCTATCGAAGCACCAGCGAAAGGGATTGCCGCCGGGCAGTCCGTCGAGGTCCCACGAGACGAACCGCCGCACCAGCAGCCGGACGACTGCCGCATAATAAGTCTGCAGCGCAAACCAAAGAGCCGGCGCGCCAAGCGGCTTCGTGGTTACGCCGTAACGCGATGCCAGCGCGACCGCCGCGCGATCGAGCTTGCCGCCCGTGTGGCCGTCGACCGGCCCGAAACGCCGCTGCCACACCGCCAACGGCTCACATTCCGGCAAAAAAAGCGCGCGGTAGAAGACCCCCACCGTGTGGCGGGCACATTTACTGCGGATGCCGAAATCGGCCACGAGCTGCGCGGCCGTCAACGGCTTGACGCCGGTTATGCCCGTGCGGTCCGAAATCGTGATATCAGCCCACATGTTTATACACTGACATCTTCGATCAAGACTGCGTCGAGCCCGGCCAGCTCGACCGATCGGCGGGCGTTGCCGCTACGGAGTACCAGCGACTCGCGCCGCGGGCTCAAGTTCCAGAGCAGCACGGCTCGGGCGGTAGGATACCAGGCGCACACCACGGGCGCATCGCCCTCGACGTGCGGCACGCGATTCAAGTGCGGCAAGATCTCCCGTTTCCACGCCCTCAACTCCGGCAGCGTCTCCGGCAAGCCGCGCACCGTGCTCTGCAGGGCCGCTTGCGGCCGGCCGATAAGCACGGTTCCCGATGATCGCCCATGGCCGGCAGAATGGGCGTCGGCATCGGAAAGAAACGTAAAACCATCCGCCGGGGGCTCGTCGCTCACCTCGAACGGAATCCCGAGGGCCAAGAACAGGCTGTAGGGGTTATCGTCGCCGACGTAGCGGCGCTGAGCCGTCGAAGTCGGCTCGCCCATGGCCGGGGCCAACATGCATGCCGCCCCAAGCGCTCCACATGTTCGTAGAAACCGGCGTCGCGAAGCTTTCATGGCGGCGTTTCCTCGAATACTCACGAACGATGGATGGCATGGGGTTACGTAGCAAAGCAACGGGTCGGCATGGACTGATGCCCTCCTCCCTGCCGACACATAGCTGTGCCGTGTGACGGCAGCCACCCGCCGTTACTGAAACACGAATCCGAACAATCGCTCTCGGGCGGCGGCGTCCAACGGCGAGCCATACTCGCTGATCTCATACACTTCGGCAAACCCGATCCGCCGCCCGCGAGCTTCTCCATAGGCAGCGATCAGCTCCGCGCGACAGCGGTCCGCCCGCTGGCGGACCTTGGCGGCGAACCAGCCGCGGAGCCAGGTGCGACGCCCCTGGTCGTCGCCGGGCACCCGATCCAAGATCCCCTCCAGCCACGGCAGCCACTCGAACACCTGCGAGCGGTGCGAGGCCAACATAGCCACGATCGTATCGACTTGGGCAGTGACATCGAGCACCACGTCCGCCTTCAACGGGCTGGGCTTGGTGAACGGGTCGGACATGAAGGCCACCACGGGATCGCGTTGCAAGGCCGGCACTTCGGGCACGATCCGCGGCACGCGAACCATAAACGATGCGTCCTGAACCACCTGGCCGGCGGCCCGGTGGTCGGGATGGTAGTCGTTCGTGCGGTGGGTAAGCAACAGATCGGGCCGAAAGCCGCGAATCTCGCGGATCACCCGCCGGCGAAGCTCAAGCGTCGGCTGCAACTCTCCGTCCGGATAGTCCCAGACCTCGGAGGCGGCGCCGACCACGGCGGCGGAGTTGGCCGCCTCGCCGCGGCGGATTGCCGCCAGTACTTCGGCCGCAAGGGCGTGATGGCCGGCCGCTCCATTCGACAAGGAAACCATCTTGACCAGGTGGCCGCGTTGCCGATAGAGCGACACCAGGCCGCCGGCATGGAACTCGGCATCGTCCGGGTGGGCGCCGAGGATCAATAGCCGCAGGGGTTCGGCAGGAGGCATGTCAAAGTTCCTCATCGCACGAGGTAGATTATAGCCACTACCAGACCGATGGCCACCACGATCCAGCGCAATAGGGCCGGCCGGATTCGCCCGGCTAGGCGTCCCCCGAGGAAGCCGCCCAGCAGGGCGCCCACCGCCATGACAAGGGCCGCCAGCCAGACGACCTGTCCCGAGAAGAGGAAGAAGACGGCCGCGGCGACGTTGATGCAGAGAGCGATCGCTTGCTTGATGGCGTTCAACCGGGTCAGCGAGTCGTCGAGGGTCAGTCCGAGCGCGGCCAGCACGATGACGCTCAACCCGGCGCCGAAATAGCCGCCGTAAATGGCTGCCAGCCCGACCGCGCCCGCCGCCCACTTGTTGGCCGCCGCCCCGTCGCCGACATGTTCGGCGCGACGGACGAGCCACGATCGCAACGGCCCTTGGACAGCTAACAGGGCAGAAGCCAACAGAATCAAGAAGGGGACCATTGCGCGGAAGGCGTGCTCGCCGGTGTTCAGCAGCAAGATGCCGCCCAGGATCCCGCCCGCGATGCCCGCCGGCAAACACCACCAAAGACGCTCCTCCTGCCCCAGCAAGTCGTTCGATTGAGCGATGGTGGCGCCCAAGTAGCCCGGACAAAGGGCCACGGTGTTGGTCACGTTGGCCGCCAGAGCGGGGATGCCCACCAGGGTGAGCATGGGGAAAGTAATGAGCGTGCCGCCGCCGGCCAGCGCATTGACGGCCCCGGCCGCCACCGACGCCAGCGCGATGAGAAAGTAATCCAGCCCGCCGAGCACGCGACACCTGCCGGGTTCAGCTACGCATGCGGCAGCGGTTCGGGTTTTTCGGCGATCTTGCGGAGGCTTTCAGCCATCGACTCGCAGGCCTTCATGCCCCGCCAGGCGGACACCAGGAAGACCACGTAGCCCACTAGCAGGCTGCCGGTGAACAGGAAACTGATGAGGAAACGCACGTCGTCAGGGATCATGTTGATACTCCTTCAATCCGCTCTTTGCCTACCCAAGATCGCAAGACTTCCGGAATGAGGACCGAGCCGTCGGCCTGCTGGTAGTTCTCCAGAATAGCGATCAGGGCGCGGCTGATGGCGATGGCGGTCCCATTGAGGGTGTGCAGGAAACGCGTCCCTTTTTCACCCTTCACGCGGAAGCGGATGTTCAGCCGCCGGGCCTGGTAGTCGGTGCAGTTGCTGGTGCTGGTGACCTCGCCGAATTCGCCGCGGCCCGGCATCCAGGCCTCGAGATCGAACTTGCGATAGGCCGGTCCGCCCAGATCGCCGGTGGCGGTGTCCACCACGCGATACGGGAGGCCCAGCCCGTCGAACAGCCGGCATTCCATGTCGCGGAGGTGATCGAGCATGGCTTCGCTCTGCTCGGGCCGGGTGAAGGCGAACATCTCCACCTTGGTGAACTGGTGGACGCGATACAGGCCGCGGGTTGCCCGGCCGTGGGCGCCCGCCTCGGTGCGGAAGCAATGGCTGATGCCGCAGAACTTCAACGGCAGCCGTTCGGCGTCGAGCGTCTGGCCGGCCAACATGCCGCCGAGGGTGATTTCGGCGGTGGCCACCAGGCTCAGATCGCTGTTCTCGATGCTGTAAATCTGGGTTTCCGGACCACGGGGGATGTAGCCGGTGCCGGCCAATACCTCGTTGCGGGCCAGATCGGGGGTGGTGACGGGGGTGAAACCTTCGCGGGCCAGCAATTCGACCGCATAGCGCTGCAAGGCCAGCTCCAAAAGCACCGCCTCATTCTTGAGGAAGTAGAATCCGTGGCCGGCCACGCCGGCACCCGACTCGAAATCGACCAGATCGAGCTTTTCGGCCAGTTGCACGTGGTCGAGCGGTGGGAAAGCGAAGGTCGCTGGCGGCGTCTTGCCGCGAAACAGTTCGAGGTTCGCTTGGTCGTCGGCGCCGACCGGGGCATCGGGATGCGAGAGGTTGGGGATCCGCCGCTGCAAGGTGTCGAGCTCGCCAGCCAGTTGTTCCAGTTCCGCTTGCAAAGCCTGGGTCCGCCCACGAAGCTGGCGTCCCTGTTCCTTGCGGGCCTCGCGTTCGGCCGGATCTTTGGCCTTGCCGATCGACTTCGAGATCTCGTTCGCCTGGCGATTGAGCTGCTCGACCTCGACTTGCCGCGCCTTGCGGCGCTGTTCGAGTTCGACAAAGCGGTCGACGTCCACCGGCACACCGCGGTTGGCGCAGTTCTGCTTCACCAATTCGCAGTGATCAACAATGAATTTGCGGTCGAGCATGAAGGGGGGAAGGATTTGGGATTTGGGATTTGGGATTTGGGATTTGGGATTTGGGATTTGGGATTTGGGATTTGGGATTTGGGATTTGGGATTTGGGATTTGGGATTTGGGGGTTCGAGCTCAGGGATGAGGGCAGAAGCCGGAGGGATGAACCAGGGCGGAGTTCGGAAAGGTGAGGGATGAGGGTTTTCGTTCTACGGCCTTCTGCCCTCCGAACACACCCTTTCTTTCCGCCCTCCGCTCTCCGAACTCCGCCCTCGGTCATCCTTGTTCATCGGTGGCTCCGTCTTCTTCGGCTATCCGCTTTCGGGTTTCCGCCCTCAACTCTCAAACTCTCAACCTGGCTTGCCGCTCTCCAAAGACAGCGTGCTGAGCTCCTCCCACAGCCGGGCGCTGGCCTTGATACCGCGCTGAAAATCGGCCAGCGAGAATTTTTCGTCCGGGCTGTGGGCATTGTCGTCCTCCTGGCCCCAGCCCAACAGCAACGAATCGACACCGAGCCGCTGGCGAAAGGTGGTCACGATCGGGATCGAGCCGCCCTCGCGGGTGAACACGGGCCGCCGGCCGAAGGCGTAGGCGATGGCGCGGGCCGCGGCTTCGACGTAGGGGCTGTCCAACGGCACCAACACGCCGGGGGCGCCATGGTGGCAAATCAGGTCCAGTTCCACCCCCGCCGGGCAGAGCTCGGCCAGCCGAATCAGGTCCAGTTCCACCCCCGCCGGGCAGAGCTCGGCCAGCCGCCATTTCAGTCCGGTGGTGACCTTTTCCGGCTCCTGGTTGGGAACCAGTCGGAAACTGAACTTGGCTCCCGCCGAGGCGGGCAGGACCGTTTTGGCCCCTTCGCCCTGGTAGCCGCCCCAGAGGCCGGAGACATCGAAGGTGGGACGGGCCCAACGGCGTTCCAGGGAGGTGAAGCCTGCCTCGCCCACCGCGCCCGCCACCCCCAACTCTTCCAAAAACTTGGCTTCCTCGAAGGGCAAAGCGGCCATCTCTTGCCGCTCACGAACGGTCAAGGGCACAACCTCGTCATAGAAGCCGGGGATCGTAATCCGCCCTTGTTCGTCGATGAGCCCGGCGAGGATCTTAGCCAGGGCGTTGGCCGGATTGGTCACCGCCCCGCCATACGAGCCGGAGTGGAGGTCGCGATTCGGCCCGGTCACGCGGAGCTCATAATAGGCGATGCCGCGCAGGCCATAGTTGATGGCGGGAACGCCGGGGGCGAACTGGCTGCCGTCGCTGATGATGACACAGTCGCAGGCCAACCGCTCGGCCTGCTCGCTGAGGAACTGCTCCAGACTCCGGCTGCCGACCTCTTCTTCGCCTTCGATCAGGAACTTCAGGTTGACCGGCAGGCGGCCTTCGACGGTGATCCAGGCCTCAACGCTCTTCAAATGGGTGAACACCTGGCCCTTGTCGTCGACGGCCCCGCGGGCATAGACATGGCCCTCGCGGCGGCTGGGTTCGAAGGGCGGCGTGGTCCACTTTTCCAACGGTTCGGGCGGCTGAACATCGTAATGGCCGTAGACCAGGAATGTGCGTGCGCCCGGCAGTTTGGGCGATTCCCCGTATACCAGCGGATGCCCGGCGGTCGGAATTGTCTCGGCGGTGAATCCCATCCGCCGCAACTGATCGGCCATCCACTCGGCGGCACGGTGCATGTCCTCCCGATGAGCCGGATCGGCACTGACGCTGGGGATTCGCAAGAACTCCCAAAGCTCATCCTCAAAACGGCTGGCGTGCGACTGCAAATACTGGTCGATGGCTGGCATAGGCTTGGGCTCGGGGGTAGAGTGCCGGCGCTGGGGGGCGGTCCCGATTCTTGCAGCGGGCCCCAGGCAGAGCGTGCTGGTCCGCAAGAGAATATGGGACGGTCCCCTTCCAGGCATCGGCACCGGGTGGAAAACACGAGTCTGCCCAATATAATGCTTTCGGCACAATTCTACTATCGGCCCCGTGAGATAGGGGGGCCCAAGGAGCAGGCAATGTCTGATCGAGCCGTCGCCACCCTCGAATCCGAGCCGGCGACCGCCGTCGAGCCACAAAAGCGAACCGAAAAGAGCCCCAAGCGGCAGCCACGCTACCACGTAATCCTTTGGAATGATAACGATCATTCCTACGATTATGTAATTGCCATGTTAATGGAGTTATTTGGCTACCCGGTGGAAAAAGGGTTTCAACTGGCCAAGGAGGTTGATACCCAAGGCCGGGCGGTGGTCTTGACCACCACTCGAGAGCACGCGGAATTGAAGCGCGATCAGATTCACGCCTACGGCAAAGACGCCCTGATCGAGCAGTGCAGGGGCTCGATGTGGGCAACTATTGAGGCGACCGAGAGTTGACCTCAGAGCCCCCTATTTTTCCTATTCATTGCATTTATTCCAGTCTTAACCGCATTCCGCACTGGAACCGCGAGGCCTGTTTTGCTACACTCCGCCGGTTTTCTTGCCAATCGGCGGCGCGCGATTGGCGGAGGCATCCTCGTCTAGATGGGTCAGTTCATGTGCGGAAAATGGATGTTCCGTGGCGCGGTGTGCCTGACGATGGGGCTCGGTCTCTGGGCGTCGTGCCAGGCAGCACCACCCTGGAGCCTGCTGATGGGGCTCAAGCCCGTGGACGCTGACCCTAACCAGGCATATCTCTTGACCGAACACAACGGGCCGTGGCTGATCCTGGCCAGCAGTTTCTCTGGGGCGGGGGCGGAGAAACAGGCCCAGGAGCTGGTCCACGAACTGCGGAAGCGTTATGGGATCGCGGCTTACATGTACCACGGACATTTTGATTTGGGCGAGGCCCACGGACGGGGCATCGACCAATTCGGCAACGCCCGGAAGTTCAGATACATGAAGCAGGATAAAAGCCACGTCGAATTGGACGAGTTTGCCGTACTGGTGGGCGACTTTGGCCGGGTGGATGAACCCGAAGCCCAAAACACCTTGCGGGAAATCAAGTTGGCGGAGCCCGAGTGTCTCCAAATCAAGGACGGCCGCCCGACGAATCAAGTGTTGACCGGGTTTCGCATGATCCAGCGGCAGGTCTATGAAGCCATGACCGGAAAAAAGCGGCCCGAGGGGCCGATGGGCCATGCCTTTATAACGCGGAACCCGCTGCTGCCACCCGAGTTCTTCGCCAACCATAACACCATTGACCAAAGCATCGTCGAGTTGAACGAGGGGGTCCCGTTTGATCTCTTGGATTGCCCCGGCAAATACACCGTCTTGGTAGCCACGTTCAAGGGGCACGTGGTCATCAAGCAGGACGAGATCCGCGAGATCCAGGAGGGCCACAAGGAGTTCCGCAGCAAGTTGGTTGAAGCCGCCCAAAAGGCCGACACGCTCGCCAAAGCGCTCCGCGCCAAGGGCTGGGAGGCTTACCAATTCCACGACCACTCGGCCAGCATCGTTACCGTGGGAAGCTTCGACTCGGTAGCCACCCCGCAGCCCAACGGGCCACCCGAGATCAATCCCAACATTTACAAGATCATGAAAGTCTTCGCGGCCGAACCGACGATCCTGCCAGGCCAGACCACGCCCGTCACGCCTTTGAAAACGTGCCTCAACATTCCTTTCGACATCCGGCCCGTCCCGGTCCTAGTCCCCAAACGCTCGATCAGCGTGGCACTGAGGAACGGGGCCGAGTAGTGCGAATCGCCCAACGGAGGGGATCAGGACGTCATGCCTCGCCGAGCCACCAGCCACACCGAAGCCGTCAACAGCGATTCGTTTCTGGACATTGTGGCCAGCGTGGTGAGCATCATGATCATCATGGTGGTCATGGAGGGCGTGCGGATCAAGAAGACCCCGGTGCAGGTCGCGATCCCAGCCAATCCGGCCGCGGAAGCGCTCAAAAAGGACCTGGCCACCGAGCAAGCCCTCCGCGGTGACGTGTTGCGAACCGCGGCGGAGATCGAAGACCTGCAACGGGAAACGCTTGCCCGAACCCTGCAACGCAACGCCCTGGCGGTGGCCGTGGCCCGCGTCGATCAGGCCATCCAACGACAGCGCCGACAGCTCGACGGCGGCCGACAAGCCGACTTCGATCTGGCCCGCAGCCTCTCCGAGTCCAAACAGCAATTGCGGCAACTGGCCCAACAGCGCCGGCAGGCCGAAGGTGCGACGGGCAAGCCGGTGGTGGTGGAAAGCTATCCGACACCGCTGAGCCGCGCGGTGGACGGCCCGGAGGCCCACCTGCTGATCGCACACGGGCGGGTGGTGTTTATTCCGCTGGAGCCGCTGTTGAAGCAACTCCAGGAGAGCGCGCAGCAGCAGGTGCGCGACTGGAGCAATCAGTCGGAAGTCAGCGAGACGGTCGGCCCGGTCGACGGCTTCCGGCTGAAGTACACCCTCGAGCGGCACGACGAGGCCGCCAGCGACGACAACGGAGGCCGCGGCGGAAGTTATGTGCGTTTGAAGCGATGGTCGCTGGTTCCCACCGCCGATGACCTCGGGGAACCGGTTCGCCTGGCGCTGATGGAAGACTCCGACTTCAACAAGGTCTTGAGCAAGATCTTGCCCGGGCGGACCACGATCACTGTCTGGGTCTATCCCGACGGCTTCGCCGCCTTCCGCGAGGTCCGCAAAGCGCTCTACCACCGCGGCTACGCGGTCGCCGCCCGGCCGCTGCCGCAAGGGGAACTCGTCAGCGGCTCGCCGGAAGGCAGCCAATCGGCAGCCCAATAGAAGACCGGCAAGGTTTTCAAAGAACTGCCCGGAACACAGCGCCGCTTTGATCTGACCCTGCGGAAAATCTGTCGTCTGGCAATCCGCCAGAGGGGGTGGTATATTCGATTCTATTCGAGACCAGTCTCTTCGTGAGCGGATCAATAATGGAGAATGGGCAACTCAACTGGATCGCAGGTTTCATCTGGAACATCGCCGACGACGTGCTCCGCGACATTTACGTCCGCGGCAAATACCGCGACGTGATACTGCCGATGGTCGTCATTCGCCGGCTTGACGCCGTGCTTGAGCCGTCGAAGCAGGCCGTCCTCAGACTCAGCAAGCAGCTCGACGATGCAGGCGTGGCCAACAAGCAGGCCGCCCTGTGCCAGGCGTCCGGGAACGCGTTCTACAACGTCTCGCCGTTCACGCTCCGCGATCTCCGCGCCCGCGCCAAGCAGCAGCAGCTCAAGGCCGACTTCGAGGTCTACCTCGACGGCTTCTCGCCGAACGTCCAGGAGATTCTCGACAAGTTCAAGTTCCGCAACCAGGTTCCGACGCTGGTCGAGGCCGACATCCTCGGCAGCCTGATCGAGAAGTTCACCTCAAACGACGTCAATCTCGGCCCCAACCCGATCTACGACCAGGACGGCAACGTCCGCCTGCCCGCGCTCGACAACCACGCCATGGGCACGATCTTCGAGGAGCTGATCCGGCGCTTCAACGAGGAGAACAACGAAGAGGCCGGCGAGCACTTCACGCCCCGCGATGTCGTGCGCCTGATGGCGAACCTGATCTTCCACCCCATTGCCGACCGCATCCGCGATGCGACCTACCGCGTCTACGATGGCGCTTGCGGCACCGGCGGCATGTTGACCGTTGCCGAGGAAACGCTGCAGCAACTTGCCAAAGCGCACGGCAAGGAGGTCTCCATCCACCTCTTCGGACAGGAGATCAACCCGGAGACCTACGCCATCACGAAGGCCGACCTGCTGTTGAAGGGCGAAGGCTCCGCCGCCGACAACATGAAGTTCGGGTCGACGCTCTCCTCCGACGCCTTCCCGTCGATGGAGTTCGACTTCATGCTCTCTAATCCGCCCTACGGCAAGAGCTGGAAGACCGACCTGGAACGCATGGGCGGCAAGAAGGACCTGGCCGACCCGCGATTCACCGTCCAGCACGATGGCGAAGGGCTGTCTCTGGTCACCCGCTCCAGCGACGGGCAGCTCATGTTCCTGGTGAACAAGCTGGCGAAGATGAACGACGCCACACTGCTGGGCAGCCGCATCGCCGAGGTCCACAACGGCTCGTCGTTGTTCACCGGCGACGCCGGCCAGGGCGAGTCGAACATCCGCCGCTGGATTATCGAAAACGACTGGCTGGAGGCCATCATCGCGCTGCCGCTGAACATGTTCTACAACACGGGCATCGCCACCTACATTTGGGTGCTCACCAACCGCAAGCCAGAGCGCCGCCGCGGTAGGGTCCAGCTCATCGACGCCACCGGCATCTACACCCCGCTTCGCAAAAACCTCGGCAAGAAGAACTGCGAATTGTCGGCCGAACAGATCAAGCAGATCACCGATATGTTCCTCGCCTTTGAGGAGACCGAGCAGTCGAAGATTTTCTCCAATGCCGCGTTCGGGTATTGGAAGGTCACGGTCGAGCGCCCGCTGCGGCTGCGCAGCCAA